>CALDSX010000092.1 GCA_937924445.1 uncultured Chthoniobacterales bacterium | reverse complement strand
CAGGCCAACCCATCCATGACGCCACTCTTGAGGCCATGTGCACCGAACTCAATGCCACGGAAGTCTGCTATCCAGGCACAGATCTCCGCGTCTTTTACCGCCCAATCAGGTCATCCGTTTTCCCCAGAGGTCAGGATGTCTGAAGATACGTTTTATTCGATGGCGGGATTTTTCTGCTCTTTTTTGTTTTGGTGCGTCTTTGAGCTTTCATGGCATTCTTTTTAGGTGAGGTGGATGCGCAAGGAAAAATGATATCGATCAATGGCATGGAGAGAGGGCGAATGAACCAGAGTCGAGCGGGGTGCCGAGTGGTAGTGCTCAAGGATTTTTGAAGACAGCTTGAGATTGGTGCCAAAAGACTCAAGCCGGCGGCCAGAGAAAAAAGTGGAGCCTCTATGGACATCTGGAAACTTGCCCCGTTGGAGATATTACCCTCCGGTGTTTTAACGTCGTTGAAGTACGCAACGAGCGCTTGGGCGCTCTCAGACGCCAGCATGACAGTAGAGTTGGCGCGAGGGGCTCCACTTGGATGTGGCGAGGCGACTTCAAATGGGATGCTGAGTAAAATTTAAAGTTTTAGCGTCAGAGGGGAGATGGTCGTCATAACCGACAAATTCGTAAATATTCTAGGAAGACTTGCGACTTGCGTAGGGCGGAGTTCTTGACGCTCCAGCGTTATGCCCTTCAAAAATCTCAGTTCAAGTTTGAGGTCGCGTCTTTCGATTACGGTCAACTCTCATACACAAAAATAAATCTCCAGATGAGCCGCTTTTTAAAAGCAATCGGGCGTTCGGCTTCACTCTTTCGGGATTTTTGCGGAAACTTGCTGTCGTCCAGGATGTTGGAACTTGGACATGGATTTACGTTGGCAGACAAGTAAAGAGTGATTTTTATGGAAACGCTTTGATACGGCTGTAGCTCGATCCATTTTTTTGCCCGGACAATGAGCCAATCACACCATAACACGAATTTTCCCATCTCTAAAGTTATTCCTCGCGCAATGCCCGGGTGAGGCTGGCTCGGGCAGCTCGTAAAGCCGGCCAAAGCGCAGCAACGAATGCACTCAACGCTATCCAGAGTGGTGTTTGAAGGAGAATTCCCCAAGGAACTGCCCAGTCTATTGTCCATCCAAAAAAGGCTCGATTGATCACGCCCGTTAGGACCGCGGCCAAGCCGATGCCGGCGATTAATCCTGCCAATGCAGCGACCGCAGCTAAAATCTGCGCTTCATAAATCACGAGAGCGGCAATCCCCCAGAACGACATACCCTGGGCGCGAAGCGTAGCCAGCTCACGACTTCTCTCTACGACAAGGGTTGCCAAGCTTAGAAGAACACCTGTGAGGGCGACCACCATAGCGACATACCTCAGCGCTTTGGTAACAGTAAAGGTCTGTTCAAAAATTGCAGATATTTGGTTGCGCAAACCTGCGTTGGTGTAG
This sequence comes from uncultured Chthoniobacterales bacterium, assembly GCA_937924445.1. Taxonomy (GTDB): domain Bacteria; phylum Verrucomicrobiota; class Verrucomicrobiia; order Chthoniobacterales; family CALDSX01; genus CALDSX01. Next base: position 27,474 of record CALDSX010000092.1, on the reverse strand, counting down.
ACACGAAGCCCCTCAGCCCAACCCGCTGAAAGAATCTGTTCAGAAATCTTTTCGGCCAACGCAGGGCGATCGATATTGGTGGAAAGGTAGATGGCAGCGGATTGGGAACGACTTTCGCGCCAGAATTTCTCAAAGAGCGGCCTTCTGACCATGATGAGGCCCTTATCTGAGGTGTAGTCTCTAAAGACGCCCGCGACGAGCAATTCCAGAGGTCCTGCGGGCGAGGGAAGAGTAATTTTGTCAGCTTCTCGCAGATTGAGCCGTCGGGCGGCACTTTCGGAGATGACAGCTGCCCGCTCTTGTGTCCATCGCTCAAAGTGTCCTGGGCGTCCGCCAAGAAAACGAAAACGCCCTCGATCCTCACCATCGATAACAGCGAGATCCATCGGAAGTCCGTTTACTTCGATTTCGATCCGACTGTATGTTTCGACAGCGATAACTCCTTGTAAAGACTTTAGCTTAAATGGGATCTCATCGGGAAGATAAGCAACAGATCCGGCAGTTTCGTTCACATCGAGTCCTACAAAAACATCGGCAGCGATAACCTGATCCGCCCAGAGACTCATACTTTCCCTGAATGAATGAATCATGATCGCTACCCCGGTTGCGAGAGCTATCGCAGCGCTCAATGCAGCGCCGGTCACTGAAATCCGATGCAGGGAGCGAACCAAGCCGGTTGCCGCAAGGCGAAGCGGAAGTATTCCAAAGTGGGAAGCCAGCAATGCAAGGGGTGGTGCCGTCGCCATAATGAGCGGAGGAATGAGAAGGGAACCGGCGGCTAGCACAAAAAATGCGGAAATGAACCCCAACCAGGGTGGACCTGATTCAATAGCAAACCATGAAAAGGTGCAGGCAAAAAAGGAGCAAAAGGCGGAGTAAATCAATATCCGAAGAGGTTGGCCGCTGGTCTGTTCTCGCAGCCGTCCCATGTGTAAAATATCGACAGGGTTGGCGTTGGCAGCCTCCGATGCGGGTAGCCACGCCCCTGCAATAATTGAAGCGAGGCCTGAAAAAATACCGAGTATAATTGCCTCCCAAGGGATAAAAAACGCCTCGACGGCAGAAGCGACATAGAGCGAGGATACCGTCGTCGAGACCGCTCCAAGAAGGCCATTCCCCAGCACAACCCCAAATAAGACACCCAAAGGAATACCCGGGGCTCCCAACGCAACGGCTTCTGCGAGGAACAAAAGTTTCACTCCGTTTTGCCCCAAGCCGACGGCCCTGAGAATACCGGTTTCCATCCTCCGCCGCACGACCGAAGCAGAGACTGTTCCATAAATCAGAAAGGCTCCCACAAGAAGAGAGACGCCGCTCATGGCCTGAAGGTTTAAGCGAAAACCGGCGGTCATTTTCAACACCTGCTCACCCCGGCGCGAGGGGCGTGCGGTAATTGCGTTTGGAGGGATAACCTCGGAGAGCGCCTGAGCTATCATGGAGGCATCTGAACCTTTCTCTGTCTTAATCAGAATAGAACTGAGCTGTCCACGAAGCCCGAATCGTTCTTGCACCCAGGCAATGTCCATCCAGGCAAATCGGCCGTCTTGCGCGCCGACTGGCGACCAAACTCCCACCACAGGGACGGTTGTAGAACGTCCATTCAGCAGAAGAGTGATTTCCTCACCGACTGTCGTTGCAAGACGTTTGGCGGCGATGGGTGACAAGACAACCCCTCCTTTTGCGAGCCATCCATCGAGATCAAAAGAATTATCCTCTGATGCAAAAAGCCGACCGTGGAAAGGTTCGTGTGTGAAGGGGTCAATTCCGAGAATCTCAAGGTATTCACCATTCTTTCCAGGAATTGTGGCGCAGGCCCTCAGAACAGGCGACGCAGCGGTGACTCCTCGGGTAGATACGACGATTGGCAGACAACTTTCGTCAAACCGCCCTGCAAGCCCCGTTATTTCGAGATCTGCTCGTCCTGCTAGAACATCCACTCCCGCTTCGAAAGAACGCGCGACGCTGTGGTTTGCCGTTTGGACGGCCACGAAGACAGCCACACCGATTGCCAAGCTGGCGGTGTTGAGGAGCGCTGCCAGAGGATTTCGCCAGGTGTTTCGAACCGACTGCCTCCAAACAAGAACGAGTAAATTTTTGAAAGGAATCTTTAGGGAAAAAGATTTGGTAGGCGATGTAATAGGTTTAGAATAAACAAGCACCTTAAAGCTACGTTGCTGCGTGAGTGCACGACGCTTCATCAAAAGACTGGTCTATCCGGTGTTTTATAGAAGAGCGTTCTTGCAAAGCGAAGTAAGTGCCATAAAGTGCCTTGCTTTTTATCTGATGAAGATCGAATTCGCACGACCAAACTTGTCAGCGACTCTACTTACGGTGGCCTTGGTCATGACGTATCAGCTGGGGTTAGCTGCTGAAGCCTATATCATTGTGGATCAGGGCTCTGGTTTTATTCTCGACTCCCGTGCGGCAAACAAACGGCATTCACCTGCGAGCCTGGCCAAGATCGCCTCGGCAATGGTAACGTTAGACTGGATTGAAGCGAGTCGCAAACGCTCTAGTGAGATGATCGAGATCTCCCCTGTAGCACTTTCCCACGGAGGGGCCAATCCGGTTGGCCTTCAGATCGGCGATCGGGCAAGTCTGCGTGATCTCCTCTACTGTGCACTTATGGCTTCAGACAACACGGCAATCATGGCAATAGCGGAGTTTGTTGGAGCAGACCTCTTGCGCGCCTCGGCGCCTGGGGATAATCCCATTGGCGCTTTTGTCTACCAGATGAATCAGTTAGCTGCCAAGCTCAGTATGCGGCAGACAAAATTCACCAACCCAACAGGACTCGATCATGTCTCACCGCGTCCTGTCACGACAGCAGCCGATCTCGCGCGGCTCGCCCGTTACGCGACAACGGACTCGGGCTTTAGGTTTTATGTTTCCCAAAAGACAAGAAACATTCAAGTGCTCCGCGGTGGGGTGAATCTACAATTGACGCTGCAAAACACCAACCAACTGCTTGGGCAAGGTGAAATTGACGGAGTTAAAACAGGCCGCACAGCGCGAGCCGGGGATTGTCTTATTCTATCGGCAGCGCGCGCTCCTGAAAGTCGAACCGAGGGAAATACTGTTTACATTAACCCCCGTCGCCTTATTGTTGTTCTGCTAGGATCGCAGGATCGTTTTGGCGAGGGAAGCGCCCTGATGGCACGAGCATGGATTTTGTACGAACAGTGGCGGGCTGGAGGACGCATCACAAATGCCGAGCAGATGCTGCGCTAAAAATACGCATGAACAGAACATCAACCACAACGCAATAAAGGAGAGAACATGAGCAAGAAAAGAATAGCCGTATTAACGAGCGGAGGGGATTGTCCCGGGCTCAATGCCGTCATTCGCGGCGTCGTGAAATCCGCCGATCGGCTTAAATGGGAAGTAATCGGGTTCAAGGATGGTTTTGAAGGCATGTTGCCACCTGGCGACTATGTTATTCTCGATCGTGCTTCCACCACAAATATTATGTCGATGGGGGGAACAATACTTGGCACGACCAATAAAGGTCATTTTGTTGCAAAGGTTGGCATGGGTGACAAAACTGCTGTTCCGCCTGATGTTCTTCAGAAATCAAAAAAAACCATAGAGGAACTTCGGGTTGAGGCGCTGATAATTATTGGCGGTGATGGTTCCATGACAACAGGGCTTCAGCTTTTCGAGGAGGGTTTCCCGGTTATTGGTGTTCCGAAAACAATCGACAACGACCTTGAAGCGACAGCGATGACATTTGGTTTTGATTCAGCCGTGGCGACAGCAGTGGACGCCCTCGATCGTCTTCACACTACTGGTGAGAGTCACAAACGCGTGATGGTTCTGGAAGTCATGGGCCGACACGCCGGTTGGATTGCTCTGCACAGTGGCCTGGCAGGAGGTGCAAACGTCATTCTCATACCAGAGATACCATTCGACATTAATATTGTTGCTGAGCACATCAAAAATCGCGATGCAGCGGGCTACAAAAGCACGATGGTTGTTGTTGCTGAAGGTGCCAAACCAAAAGACGGAGGCACCATTGTCCGCAAAACCGAGTCTGGCGAATATCGCCTTGGTGGAATTGGAGAAATCGTCGCAAGAGAAATTGCCAAACTTACCGGCAAAGAAACCAGAACTTGTGTTCTCGGTCACCTTCAGAGAGGTGGTGCGCCAACAACACTCGACCGAATTCTTGGCACCAGGTTTGGGGTTAAAGCAGTGGAGCTTATTCAACAGGGGAAATTTGGTAGCATGGTCAGCTATCAAAATTACCATGTCGAGGATGTTCCGATTGCCCAGGCTGTGCATCGGTTGAAAACAGTCTCGCCACGTAGCCAACTAGTAGATACGGCCCGTGCTGTGGAAATTTGCTTTGGCGACTGAGCCATCAACTCTTTTTTCAAAAGCAAACACCCTTTTATCAATCCCTTTCAGCAGTTAGGGTGGCATGAATCTTTCCGACCTGCGTCGGCTGTTGGAGGAACTGAAAGTTCTGCCGTCTAAAGCTCTCGGACAAAACTTTCTCCACGACACCAACGCCGCACGTTTCGTGGCGGCAGCGCTTGCGCCCATGAAAGGCCAGCCGGTCGTGGAAATCGGTCCTGGTTTAGGGGCATTAACACGCCATCTGCTTGATTTGGGGGCGCAGGTTATCTGCATTGAAAAAGATTATCGCTTGGCCGGGTGGCTCCGAAGAGCTTTCAACGGAAAAGATTTTTTGCTGACTGTCGGCGACGCAACGGAGACCGACCTGCGTCCACTTCTCCTGTACGGTCGCCCGCTGGTCATCGGAAATTTGCCTTATTCGGTTTCGAGCCCACTGCTCTTGCGATGGACCGGAGCTCTTCTCGATCCCCCTTTGCTGGTTTTCACTCTTCAACGAGAGCTTGCCGAACGAGTCTGTGCCCAACCCGGCAACTCGAACTTTGGCGCTTTAACCGTAACGATTCAAAGCCGGTATGTGGCCCGAATTTTGCGGCACCTTCCGGCACAGCTCTTTTATCCAAAGCCAAGCGTGGAGTCTTCAATTATTCTGCTCCGTCGGCGGCATGCAGAGGAATTACCGCCTTTTCCTCCGAAACGACTTCGGGCTCTAGTCGCCACCGCCTTTCAGGCCAGGCGTAAGATGGTTGGAAAAAGCCTACGTCCGCTCTTTGAAAATGACTTCGGCGAGTGTCTGGCGGCTCTTCAGTGGGCAGGGATCGCCCCCGACACCCGACCGGAGGATATTTCTGTTGCTTCCTGGATTAAGCTTTCACTTTTCGGTGAAACCCGTAGCGAAGCACAGGATATTGAGAGGGAAATTTTTGATATTGTAGATGAATTCGACGTGGTCATTGGCCAGGCAACGCGACAAGAAACACACGCAAATCATCTCCGTCACAGAGCGGTGCACATTTTTATCTTTAACCGAGCGGGTGAGTTATGGCTTCAGCGCCGATCACATTTGAAGGATCGGCATCCGGGCGTTTGGGATTCAAGCGCATCGGGGCATCTCGATGCCGGCGAGAGCTATGCGAATGCTGCTGTGCGCGAAGTCGTTGAGGAAACCGGTCTTAAGGGCACACCTCCACCGCTGGAGGAGCTTGCATCACTCAAAGCTTGTGAGGAGACCGGATGGGAATTTGTCCGAGTTTATAAAGGCATCTGTGAGGGGCCTTTTGATCCTCCGCCCACGGAAGTAAGTCATGGAGAATTTTTCGATTTTGAACTGATCAAGCGATGGATTAAGGCGCGGCCTGAGGATTTTGCCCCGGGCTTTTTGAAATGTTTTGACGCACTGCCAAGAAGTGTCATAAACCAATAATCACCGTTTCTTTCTTTCAAAAATAAGATATTAACAGAGAATGACTCGTGATGATACTGTGCAAAAGACCACCTGGCGAGCAGACCTTGCGGTGTGTCGATCGTGGCGCGTAGATAATTAATGAACTTCAAAACACTTAAATTATTCAATTCGCCAAGAATACACTGCCGGAACAGATGGTTTTTTTTGTCGGCTTTTTTCTTTTTACTCTGCGGAGTATATGAAGGGTGCAAGGGACTCGATTTTCTGCCTGGCCCTGTGGCCGACCCAACAGGGCGCTATCTCGCGGGTCTTCCAATCGATCAGACTTCACCTCTAGGGCTGATTGCGCGTGAGCCCTCGGCGATTACCCATGCAGAAATGATTCGCGTCGCTTTCGAACAATTTGAAGTCGCGCGAATATCGCGAATGAAAGAGTGGGCTCCCAAGGCCTTAGGTCATCTCTATCGATCGAGTGCGCCGCTATTTTATATGTTCTCAGGCCCCGATTTTCTCTACGCCACTCATTTCTTTCCTGCTACATCAACAACAGTGCTTTGCGGATTGGAACCTGTGGGAACTTTCCCTGACTTGGGGAATATGAGTTCTGAGGCCCGACAAAATGGCTTGGCACACCTGCGGAATTCTCTTGAGACAATCCTCTCGTACAGCTTCTTCAGGACAAAAGATATGAAGACCGATCTTCGGGGGCATGCTTTTGAGGGGACAGCGCCACTCTTGCTTTGCTTCCTCGCAAGAACAGGCAAAATGATTATGGATGCGCGGCTTACCTTGCTGGATGCCGACGGAAAACTTTACTCCTACGTGCCTGAATACGCGAATGACACAAGGCGTTTTGTAAAGGGTATTCGCATTGTTTACCGTGACAATTACATCAACCACGGCCTGCAGACCCTTTACTATTTCAGCACCGATATTTCAGACTCTGGTCTTAGCCGCCACGGAGGGCTGCTCAAACTTTGTGCGAGTTTGGGGCGCGGAAACGGTTTTGTTAAGTCCGCAAGCTATCTCATGCATGAAAATTATTTCTCCAAGGTGCGCTCTTTCCTTCTTGAACACTGCGACCATTTGTTGCAGGACGATTCAGGTATTCCTCTTCGTTTCTTTGACAAAACCGTTTGGTCAATCCGCATCTATGGCACATATCTCGGTCCGATCGAGCTTTTCAAAGGTAAATACCAGCCGGACCTCGCGGCACTCTACAAGAAAACCACACCCGCACCTCTCACATTCGGAATCGGATATCGTCATCGTCCGGGAACCTCAACTTTGATGCTTGCAATGCGTGGCCCTGCCAATCCACAGCCTGTGCCAGACGATGAAACGCCACTTCCCATTTCACCCTCGCGCCCGGGAGAGCCCGAAATGGTCAAGGAAGAAGATCTCTCCTCAAAAAGAATCATTCCCCAAGAACCGTGACCACTATAACACGCCTGTGCGGCGTGGCGCGATGTTCAAAAAGAAAAATTCCCTGCCATGTACCCAAAAGAATACGCCCACCTTTGATAGGTATTGATTCTGAACTTCTCGTTAAAGCCATTCTGATGTGTGCAGGCATATCGTCTGGACCTTCAAAAGAATGGGAAAACCAAGGATCATCCTCGGGAACGAGTCTATCAAAGAACTCTTCGATATCATCTCGGGCGCTCTCATCAGCATTTTCAAACAGCAAAAGACTTGCGCTGGTGTGGCAGACGAACATATGCACTATACCATTTAAAACACCCGATTGCCTCACGATTTCGGAGACTTTTTGTGTGATCTCTATCAAGCCTTTACCATTGGTGAGAAAAGAGATTTCTTTTGTGAAAGGTTTCATATACCCATCTCAGCAGAAGGATTATGACCACGCAAGCGTCTACTGACATTTCCGCTCTGACGCGAGTCCCGACAGAAGTATGGGAGGTGATGGGTTGCAGAATCCCACTCGGTGAAGGAGTCATTATGGGTATTTTGAACGTCACGCCCGACTCCTTTTCCGATGGGGGGATGTACTGCGATCCAGAGGCTGCAGTAGCGCGTGCCATCAAAATGGCCGAGGATGGCGCGGCCATTATTGATGTGGGCGGGGAATCTACCCGGCCAGGAGCTGAACCGGTTGCCAAAGATGAAGAGCTCCGCCGCACCATCCCTGTGATTAAAGCATTGGCCATCTGCCGCCCCGATCTTGTGATCTCAATAGACACAACCAAGCCTGAAGTTGCACGGGCCGCACTGGATGCGGGGGCACGCATCATTAACGACATTAGCGCTTTATCTTCAACTGGCATGGCACAACTGGCCGCCGAATCCCGAGCAGGCGTTATTCTCATGCACATGAAGGGAACACCACAAACCATGCAGATCAACCCATGTTATCAAGATGTGGTCACCGAGGTTGCAGAAGTTCTCGATGAGCGCTGCTCGTATGCTCTCAAAAATGGGATTCGCCATGAACAAATTGTTATAGATCCGGGCATTGGCTTTGGCAAACGCGTAGAGGACAACCTCGCGCTCCTTGCCGCCACACCACAGTTTGTGAAAAAAGAATACCCGGTACTGCTCGGTTTCTCGAGGAAATCGTTCATTGGCAAAGTGTTGCAGACAGAGGATCTAAGCGGTCGCTTCTGGCCTGGAGTGGCTTTGTGCGCATTGTGTTTTTACTTAGGGGCTCGTATTTTCCGAGTGCATGATGTCAGGGCTTGTTCAGAGGCCCTACAAATGGCACGGGCCGTCATTTTGAACCAAGAGACTCGTGATCTTCCCTTTTTAACAAACACCAAATCATGACATGAAGCACGAATCATCAGATGACAAAAAGGTGGATTTTTCGCATAGATTCAAAGATCCACCAACCGTTACAGAGGCGGAGTGGTGGGATCTACAGGACCCCCGGCCCGTTTCATCTCTTTCTGAGCAAGAGGCTCAGAAATCCAACGCCAAGCCCTCTTCGTCTTTGTTTGATGCAACATTGAGAAAAGTGGCGCGTAGCTGGGAAGACCGGAAAAGTTTACTAAAAAATCCGATCAGTGAGTCTGAGATTCGTAGCGGCGATCTTGAGGGCCTTTTACGAACTCGCGGAGATGCGGACGAGTTGCAAGTCCCGCCGGTTAAAAATAGTTGGTTTTGGCCTGCGGTTGGCATTTCGTCCGTTCTTATAGCGGCCGCCGCGGCCATTGGCATACCGATTTATCTAAACTCTCTCGAGATGCAAAAGCTAAAGCGTGAGCTTGCGGCAACCCCCCGACCAATTCGACAAAACCTTATTGCACCGGTTTTTCTTGAAGGCGAAGAATCTGACCAAATCGCCGAAGATAACACCACACCAGAGAATCAGGAGCGACCTCCGGAATCACAGATTGGAAGAGAAAATCAAGAGCGCTTTTTAAAGCTAATCGAGCGCGCGGATGACGCCTCCTTCAGAGGAGATATTCAAGCCATGCAGGAGATTGCGTCGGAGGCCATAAACTCAGCTTCCAACCATGCGGAAGTCCTTCTTTACGTAGCAGCCTCACTGGGGACAGCCTCTGCTTCCCTCTCAGCGGAATCTAAAGCAACCCTTAGAAAAATTCTCAGACCAATCTACGAAAAAGCTTCTCAAGCCTCTGTCGGGTTTCCTCATTTGTTGCAGCGTTGTGGGGATTTTTTTGCATCCAACGGCGAACTGGAGCGTGCGAAGGATCTCTACGATCGAGCTGCTGAACTCGCTCCTACTAATCCGTCGGCGGTTGAAAAAAGAGCCTTTCTTGAATTCGGTAACTCGGGCCTTGATGAGGCCATTTCCGCACTTAAAAACATGGCTGAAAGGCAGCCAGAGAATCGGACGATACAACTAAATCTGGCAAGGCTCTTTATGGCAAATAAACAGCCTCAGGAAGCGCTACCTTATATTGAAGCCGCACGGAGGAACGCTCCAGAAAATCGAGAGATTTTTTTAAAGCATCTCTGGACTTTAACAGAGCTTGGTTTGTGGGAAGCCGTTCTCGATGAAATCGGTGCCGCTGAAGAATCGTATAGAGAAAGCGTAACTGTCCAATTCCTCACCGCACAGGCCAAATACAAACTAGGACAACGAAACGAAGCTATAGCCATGTTTCAAGCACTCGCTCAAATGCAACCACCGGGTGGAGCGGAACTTCCACCGGGTTTATTCTCCTTTAGTTATGGAGTTGTCGCGATGGCTGATGGTAATACGGAACTTGCCATTCGCCTTTTTGAAGAATCTATCGCACAAGGACCGGCTTCTCGAGCTGCAGCTTACAACAATTTAGCCTGGCTCTTAATTGATAAAGGTCAAGATTTCGCAAAAGCCCTTAATGCGGCCAAGATTGCGGTAAGCTTGGAGCCCTCCAACCCAGCTTTTTCCGACACATTGGCTCGTGCCCTGCTGGCCGTCAAAGATACCGCCGCTGCTATTGACCGTTCCCGCACTGCCATTAGACTTGCTGGCCGTAACGCGAGCGGTGAAATGTTTGAAACCTTGGGCGATGCTCTTTTGGTAGCGGGGAAAAAGGACGAAGCCGCACAAGCTTATGAAAAAGCCCTTTCCCTAAGACACCGTAATCCGGAAAAAGTTCGCCTGAAAAAGCAAAACCTTTAGGAAGACAAGGTTTCTGCACAGCAGAAACTCTCCCTGTGAGTCAAGTTTGCACTCGACGATAGTGTTCGAGTTAAGAGTTAACTTCGTAATCTATGTCAAGGTGAGCTTTTTGGGATCCGATCGGTCTCCCCAAGTGAGCCTTTAGCCATTTTACTCTGAACCCGCATGATTTTAGCTTTTCGATTCCTGCGGCGAGTCTTCCCCGCACTGACGTATTGATGTGCCGTCGAGCAACAATGCAACCCGCTGGTCGTGCTCGCCTGCAGGCAGATCCTCGATAACTTGGCAGGGAAAACAAACCCCCATTCTTTTTTGGTGTGGAATTGAAACCAAAGCGCGATCATAATACCCCCCGCCCCGCCCGAGGCGTTTTCCAGCGAGAGTAAATCCAACACCCGGAATCAAAACGAGGTCGGCTTGTTCCAAAGGGCAGAGAGATTCAGTCCCAGCCGGTTCCAGAACGCCCTTTGATCCTCTACGCAAACCGGCAGAGCATTTGAACCGGTAAAACTTCAGCTCCTGTCCCTCAACCCTCGGCAGCAAAATGACCGGGCTATCGTTCTGAGAAAACAGCGGCGTAAGATTTATCTCCGAAAACAGGGGCGCATACGCCGCGACAACATGCGCCTGGGTCCACATTTTGCTTTGAGCCAGAATTGCCGCTGCTTTGACTGAAAATTCGCTGCGTTGAGTAAGAGAAAGCTGCCGCACTTTTCTCAAAAGCAGACCGCGAAGGTGATTTTTCGCCTCTGTTAGATTAGGATTGTTGTTGTACTGATGCTTTGACATGGTTATTCCTCGACGGAATAAACCGTTGTCCGTAAGCCACGTCCGCTCCAGCGGGCATCATACATTGGAGTTGCCGTGGGTCCAGGCCAGCATGCTCGACCGACGGACGTGACTCGGGCCAAAACCGCAAAGACACCAGAGCCTTTCTCCACCCTATCAAAATAGAGTCTATTGACTTGGTCACGAAGCTCGGAGTGCGACAAGGGAAGAAGCGGTTCGGAGTTTTCGGGGAGCTGATAGAATTGGGCTACTGAGGCGATGTCTGGGTTGATAGTCTCCAAAATCGCAGGGAGCGGGTCTTCGACAGCGATGTAGAACTGAAGACGATCGGTAACCAACCGGTAAGTTATCACCACTTGATCACCAATCTTGAAGGGATGCTCCAAGCTGCCTGTTCGTTCTGGTGATGTGAGATTTTTTATCACGCGCTCGATCCGAATGCCGCGGTCGACTTGTTCCTGAGCGTCTGGTGGGAGGGTAAACTGCCCAGAGAGAACCCAAGTCAACGGGTGTCTCGTTGCACGAGCGGTAATTGACGCTAACGCATCTGGAGTCATCGGCTCCCAGGTGGCGCTTGCTTTGTTTGTTGAAAAAGTCTTTGGTGCGGGCTTGAACTGTTCGGCGGATAAACTGTTGAGTTTCCCTTCGCCAAGCAATTTTCGGAAGGCGAAGAGGGTCCAGAGGTTCTCTTGGGTGGAAAGATCAGCTCCCGATTCCATAAGACCGAGAAGACGATTTTTTGCATCAGCAACTGCTTGTTTAGACCAGTTTTTACCGCCGGCGGAGCTTTTCGCTACTATGCGAAGTGCCTCTGTACGCGTGAGACTACTGAAATTTTGGGAGTTGAAAGTTGGAGGGGGAATATCGCCATCAATTTCTTTAAGGAGTTGGTCCCGTGCGGGCATGTTGTGTTGGAGGGTTGTAAGAGCGAGTGCGAGTAGTGAGCGCGTTTCGTGACTAAAATGTTCCCGACGTAAATACATGGAGTCTGCCGCATTGGCGGCTTCGTCAGGTTGCAGGTCGGCAATAGCTGATACAAAAAGAGCAAGCGCCTGCGTCTCTGCATCTGAATAGATCCTTCCGGCCACAATCTCGCCCAGAGCATGAAAAAGCGGAGCGCTGAGTTGCTCACTAACGCTGATGTTTTTAAGTTGAAGCTCGGCAACCATCCAGGCGGTTTGTGCTGTGACAAATAGATTTCTTTCGCGAGAACCCGGCCAGTAAGGGAGCGAACCATCTTCCAACAATGAGCGTTGAATAGTCTTCAGAGCCTCAGGGATGACTGCCTCAATCTGATTACGGCGGGCGGAGCCGTCTGGCAAATAATCAAGGAGATCTCCCAACAGGGAGTATCCAAGAAGGCGACTGGAGATCTGTTCGAGGCATCCGTGGGGATAATCGAAAAGGGCAGGGAGCCCGGCCAGCTTTGGATAGAACGTTGAAGACGACACTGTCGCAGTGAAGGTTCCGTTGGTAGTGAGCCATTTTTGAGGTAACGCCGCTGAAATGTCGGTCTTTGTGCCTGGCGGAACAGTGAAGGTTTCTGTCTCTCTGGCGAAAACCTCGGGGCTAACCACAGGCAACTCCACTTCAAAAGCGTCGCTTAATGTGGAACTTTCGGCAAAGAAACGCACTTTTGCCACTCCAACCGCATCATAGGCTCGCGCTGGGAATTTGACCACAACACCAGCATCTTGAGCCGTTTCGATTATTTTGGGTTGCGGAGAAATGATTTCGAGAGCTCCCCCTTTGGTCTGCGCTGCCACACGTACAGTCGCAGAGGGTGAAATCTGCTGCCTTACCACTGCTCGGAGTTCGACAAGATCACCTGAGCGAACGAAGCGAGGAAGAGCTGGTTCGATTATCAGCTTTTTATTCACGACAAATGTGCAAGACCCAGCGCCGTATTGGCCCGCACCTGTTTGCCCGAGAGCTATCACACGCCAAGTGGTGAGGTTGTCAGGGGCTTTGAAAGAGAAAAATGCGTTACCTTGGCTGTCCGAGGAGAGTCGTCCCGCCCAGAACGCAAGCGGTTTGAAGTTTTCACGAATGATCAGAACGCTTCCATGACCCGATTCCCCTCCATCGCCTAGTATAAAGCCTTTTTGAAAAATCATCTCCTTTTTTATTCCTCTCACGAGTTCACCAAGAGCGGAATAGGTCACTACAGACCAGGGTTGATTTGGAAGAAATGAGGCAAGCACTTGCGGCAACTGCCACGAACCAAGCTTGAGAATAGATTCATCTACCGCCCAAACGGCAACCTCTGCGTTCGGCACAGGGCGACCTTCGCATTTGACTTCCACCTGTCCGGAGATTTCGACTCCTGGTTCGTATTCCATCGCGTTCAGTTTGGGCAGCAAATCGAGATTGAGATCGGGGCGCTCGACGTTTATAGCCACTGAACCGAAGCGTTCCACAGGCAGATCTTCCTCCCCACCCGGGCTGATGAGATGCACCGCTATAACGGCATTTGGTGAATACTCAGGTTTGATTGGGAGCTCGATGCGGCCTGCGTTTCCATCAATCCTAAGGATTTTCGACTCGAGAACCTCGCGATTTTCGACGGTAACCCAGGCGATACCACCACGTGGGCCGTTTGTTTTGATGACAGCAACCTCACCCGGCCTAAGGTTTGATCGCTCAAGCTCCAGAGCGAGGGCATCCTCCGTTTCAACAGGAAATTGCGCATAGTTAAATCCCGTGATGGTGGTTCGGTCGCTAACCAAGGGAGCCGACGGGTTATCTTGAAGTTTGGCGGAGACGACATATCGCGCGGGAGTTCTTGTGGGTACGACAAATATGTCGCCAGACATGGCTTGCTTTGATGCGATTTTAATATGATTTTCGCTGTTCACATAGCGGAAGACCATCGGTGCAAGTTGCTGTTTGAAGGATTTAACCTCGAGCCGAAAAACCTCCACTGTCATCGGTAGTCCAGTAAGTTTGTTGTCCTCTTCGTCGACAGCGACCAAGCGGACTTTGATGCCGCGCTCCTCACCAAGCGACTCGCTGGTGGCAATACCAGCCGCTGCGGGCACAATTTGGCGGGTGTGAGCGGTCCCCGCAGTGATTGTCTGACCTTCAGGTGAAATCACATCCACGGTCCAATTAACGTAGCAACGGGCTCGGGCCGCTTTGTCCTGAAAGGGCGGGGGTATGGAGAGCTTCAAAAAACCGTTCGCATCAAGACGAGCCTCGCCTGATGTCTTTGCCGCATACGCAGGTTGAGTGGCCGATTCGGTGTATTGATCGTTATGCTTAATCTCCCAGTCCCAGTCGGAGTAGGAGAACCACTCCGAAGTCCAGCGAACAACAGCATTGGCATTTGGAGAGCCATGAAAATAGGCGGATTTTATTGTGATGGCATCCTCACCGGGCTCGGTTGGCGCTTTTTCAACTTCAACCGAGAAAAGGGGTTTGCGAATTTCCTCCACCTGGAAGAGGGAATTGAGATTAACAGCACGGTCTCCGAGCGAGGCCTCTAGGCGATAATAGCCAAGCGCAGCGGAGAGAGGCACTTCCCATTCAAGTTCCCATCCCCCAAAAGGGGTTAGAGGCGCATCAAACTCGGTTGCTATGGTGCCAGAGGGTGAAAAAACGCGAACATGAACGGCCGAATTGTTTGTGAACTCGGTGCTTGCTGCAGATAGATCGCGGATAAAACCTTTGGCATGAAGCACTTCACCTGGCCGATAAATCGGTCGATCTGTTGTGGCGAAACCTGCGAGGCCGAAGCTCTCTGATCCGCCATAAGTTGAGCCTGAGTTAAAATTGCGTGGTGAGACAGGGACTGATGTCATGCGCTCGCCCTGCTTGACGACCAACCGGCTGGTTGAGATCACACGCGAACGCGGTGGAAAAACCTCTGCCAGCTTAAACTTGGCGATCCCATCCGGTGCAGATTTGGAGGAAACGAGCACGGTGCCGTCGTCTGCAACGGCAGATACCATGGCGTCTGCAACTGGTGCCCCATCAGACATCGTGGAGACTCGGACTATCAACTCGGAGGAGGTACGCTTCTGGGCAACCGCAAACTCGGAAAACCAGATTATCGATCGGTTAGCGCGTAGCTTCCCCTCTGGCCCTGGGGCAGTTACTTCGAGCAAATACGGACCATAAGGGACTAGATCAGGACTTGGCCTCCACCGAATCTCACGCTGCACATCCACGTCTGGTGCGGGCTCGAAATCTCCAGAGGCTTTTTCTTTTAGATTGAAATAATCAATCAGCAATTCTGTGGGCTTTTCGAGAAGACCAAATCCATCGGGATGAGGGATATGCTGGCCAGTTGCGGGATCGGCAGCAAGCTGGGTGAACTCTCGGAGTTTGCTTCGAACAGCGGCAAGTTTTTCGTGAGGAATCGCGGCGAGACGCCAACGTCCTGTGCCGGTATTGGATTGGATAAAGGAAAAATTTAACCCGAGCGAGGAACGCTGCTGGATTTCTTGATCCGGGAAAATGATGCTCGACTGCTTCTGCTTGAAAGTGGCCCCCCATGTAGAATCCGAAGAGAGTGCAAAGCCCAGCGAACTTTTAATATTTCTGGTCAGGATGACTTTGTAACGTTTTGTGGTGTCAAATTCCCCTCGGATTTCAACGTCGCGAGGAGGCAATGGAACGACGTGGAGACCGGGGACTGAGGGCTCGACTTTCACTGTTGTTGTCGAAATACTCTCGGGCTCTATATTTTGGCTGAAGCGCGCTTTAATGAAGGGCTCGCTTCCGGCATGATTAAAAGCGCCCACCCATTCCACTTGGAGAATAGGAGTCGAACCGATGGCAAAAACTCGCGGGAAACGAAGCCCTTTGCCTGAGGTGGCCTCGGTAGCCCCTTCGATAAGAAGTTTCCAATCGCGACCTGCTACTAGCGGATGGCGGGGTTGAACAGAAACGCGCTTTTGAAGAAAAGGAGCATCAGAATCGGCGACGCCTGGTGGCAGAACGGGTGTTGAGACGGAGCTATCCTCCCATGGATCATATCGAACAGTTCGCGACTCAGCCCCTAGGAGGACCTCTACGGGGTGGCGTCTTTGGCTTGATGAGTCGATGAAAAAAATCTTGTCGGCAAGTTGCCTGACGTCGACGGCGTGGGTAAATGTGAGCAGAATGAAAGGATTTTCGCTGAGCCGGTCTGAGCTTTCGGAGCTACAAACAACATCAAACTCCGGAACGGTGAATTTATGAACGGGAAGGGTGACAGTAAGGGGTGCACCGTCGAGAAAACGTGCGCCAGGAGTGGTTCTGATTGCGTATGTTGCACCCGGAATCACCGGCCCCAGAACTCGAAGTCTCGCTTCAGTCTGCGACACCCAATATAATTTGAATGCCAGAGGTTCTGGTGCAAACTGCACCGGAGGTTTTGGTTCCTCCGTTCCGATACGCTCCGCATCGACCATTGGTGCGGGAAAGGAGAGGGAAATTTCTTGTCCGTTCGCGAGACTGCCGCCTTCAGGTTCGATTATAAGATCTCCGGGAGCAGCTAGGAGGTGAACGGTGTTTCCAGCCAAGAAAAATAATAGCACAAGGGCTTTGGCCAGAGCAACGTTTTCATGGGTTAACATTGTTTTTATTTTATAAAAAAAACTCATTCTCACTTTGAATGTGGCGGCTCTCGTGTCGCAGCGGTATGGGGAAATTCTAAAGTGCTTGACGCGATGCCATAATTTTCTGAATGCGATCCAGAGATTTTCGCACTTCGTCACTGCTTTGAATCGCCAAAGATTTTTTGAGTGCATCGGCAGCACCATCCAAATTTGCAAGCTCAAGGCGGATTTTACCAAGGAGTGCAAAAGCATCCGCTCGTGAGGAGTCAAGCTGAATAGCCTTTAGTAATTGTTCCTCGGCTTGCTTGAATCTTGCAAGTTTAAACAAGGCAAACGCAGCTTCTTTCATGGCTCCTGCATGATTTGGCTCATCTTCGGTGATTTTGTTGGTCTCTTCGAGGGCGAGAAGGTATTGGCCGATTTCGTTGAGGTACCACGCGCGGTCATACCGGGCTGTGATATCCCCGGGGTTGACGAGAAGTTTTGCGTCGCTGGCCCGGAAGATGGCGATCTGATCGGGATTAAGATCCTTGGGCTCGGTTGTTATAAATCCCATGGCCCCTGCTTGTTCAATCTGTCCGGCAAAGACAAGGGCGCGACCAAAGAGCAACCGCGGCAACATGGCCTCTGGAGAGATTTTCGTTGCAGCCTCAAAAAAAGGCAACGCCTGCCCGTGAAACCCCGTTTGAAGCAGAAGCGAGCCGGCTTCGTAGCATTCTTCGGGTCCAATGCGCCCAACTGCCCTTTTTTTTGATAGTCTCTCGAGCTTCTTCACACCCTCAACACCGAGCCGTTCAAAACTAGGAAAGAGCGCTTTGACAGCAGAATTTTTGGGGTCTGTTTGGTTTGCTTTTGCGATGCATTCAGACGCCTCTGTCCAGCGCGAAAGTCCAATCAGCGCCCGTGTCTTAAGCACAAGCAAGCTTGCGTCGTTTGACAGCAATTCAGCGGCTCGCGAAGCGAGATCTAATGCCTCCTCAATTTCACCAGTCTCTAAAAGAAGCCATGCCAACTTGGCTTGAATCTGAGCATGATCGGGCGTGAGTTTGAGAAGGGCCCGAAATCGGGAAATCTGTTCCTTCAAATCACCTTGCCCTTCCGCGATGGCAGCAAAAATTTCATGAATTGCCGCATCGGGGCGTGGAGTTAATTTTTCCAATTTGGAGGTAATCTCTCGGGCGCGATCCCATTCATTTGTAGAAGCCAGAAGCAGCCCGAGTTCACGGAGCAGGGTCACGTTTGGATCTGTGTGAGAAAGTTGTCGGCCCAAAAGCTCGATGACAGAGTGCTTTGCATGTCTGTCAGATGCCAACGCAGCACGAGCCGCATCGAGCGCAGATGCGTTGAAATCGCCTCCGCTTGTTGCAAAAACTGTGGCGGAGTAAAGAACGAGCCCGAAAAATGCCGAATGGGAAAGAAGAGGAGCGTTCATTTCAGCTTGTGGTTATTTATCACATAGCACAGGAACCAGGAGGATGAGTACAAAAATCAGGATGAAAACTTTTCTTTGCTCATCGCTTCAGGTTCCGCTGGACCTAGGTGGGTCAGCTTCTAGGCGATCGAGGTCCTTTGGCGGGTTTGGGCGGCTTTGGTGGAATGGGCGGGAAGGCCTCCGAGTCGAGGATATCCCGTCCTGGAGAAACCCGCATCTGCTCGATGCGCGAGGCTTGTATCCCTTCATCGACAGAGGTGACAACACGAGGTTGAATGAGCACGATAAGTTCGCTCCGTTCCTTACTGTTTTCTGTTCTCCGAAAAAGATAACCCAGCACGGGCACTCGGGAGAGCAGTGGAGCTCCAGATCGATTACGCCGAATTTGCTCTTGGATAAGTCCGCCAAGGGCAATGGTGCGCCCGTCTGGAACGGTGATTGTTGTGGAAATTTCCTGGGTTCCAATCGTTGGAATGTCGTTGCCCGAGATGTTTTGAGAGCCGACAATACTGTCGTTTGTTTGAGAAATCTGGAGTGTCACCTCACGATTTTGGTTGATCAGCGGGATGACTTCGAGTTTCAGAGCGACTTCCTCATATTGAATGTTGGAGACAAAAGAGGATGCATTTCGCGTGACGGAGGCAGTGTCTGTGAGAGTAGATGTGGGAACAGCAACGCGTTGGCCCGAAAGAATGACAGCCTTTTTGTTGTTGGTTGTGTAAACAGTTGGGCGGGCAAGAACCCGGAAACGATTTGTGGACTCAAGCATACTCACATAGACGTCGAGAGTCTGGTCAAGGGTGGCGTAGATGCTCAGACCCGGCACGAGGGGGAACACTTCAGGGTCAAAAAGCTTGGAAGGATTTATGATAGGACGAGCCTCCGAAGCCCCACGGGAGCGAAGTAGTCCGGCCACATCATGGGTGCCGTCGGAAATCGAACGAAGTAAGTAATCAAAGCCAAGTTCCTTGCCTTCGCCCAGTGTCATTTGACCGATGACGCATGAAAGAAATACCTGTTGGGGACGTTTATCGAGAGCATCCAGAAGGGTGCGGGCCTTCTCTTTGGCCTCCGGCGGCGCAATCACAAGTATGGAATTTGCCCGATTATCGGCGATCAGTGTAATACTAGGGCCAACGCGTGCAGACTCGGCCACGGGAAGGCTATCGGGTTCTTGCAGCGTGTCTGAGCGTACAACGCCGCCTCCACTACTGGACCGACCAAATCTGGAGGAGCGTGAATTGACACCGCGAGATCCACCCATACCAAACTCATTATTGGTTGATGGCGTGCGACCTCCGCTCTGGGAGGGATTACCAGTTGTCATATCCACTTCTTCATCGCCCTCCTTGAGAAGATCCGCCAGAAGAGGAAGCACTTCTGAGGCTGCGATGTGTTGGAGCGGGCGCTCATAGGGCTCATTCAGGCCGACAGAAACATCAAATAGACGAATGAGCCCGCGAAGGTAATCTATGTTACTCGGTCGGGTAATGATCAGGATGCGGTTCGTGCGTGCATCGGCATGGATTTGTGTCTCGCCGGAGACAAGAGATTTTTCCGTAGGACCAAGATTTGGGGCCATTCCTGCCGGCGTAGGGCTTCCATCGGGTGAAGTGATCGCAGGTGGCGCGGAATTGGAAGAAGTAGAACCGGAACTCCGTTTTTCTAGCAGAGAGTTGATTTGCTCCGCAACCTTCTCTGCGTTTGCTTGGACCAATTGAACGAATTCTGTTGTTACTTTTGCAGGGGGCACATCAATGAGCTCCCTGACGCTTATCAATTTTCGGATGACCGTCGTGGACTCGGTAATTAGGAGGGCCTGTGCATTTTTAACGGGAACTATTATCCCGTAGGGGTGCAGTGTGACTAATTGGCTAAACACGGCGTTCGCATCTTCGGGTGAAATAAATTGCAGGGGCATAAAGTAGGTGACAACTCGCTCATCACTCGGGAGAAGAGCAGAGCTAGCGTAGAGGGCGACCCCCTCGCCGCGTGGATTTCGGCTGCCGGAGTTGATAATTTTCACCGTTCGTGCATCCATCTGGATGAAGGTATAACCATTCAGCAGCAGCGACGATTCGATAAGACGAATCGCTTCGTTGCGGGTTATTCCCCTGGCCAGAATCGTCATTGGTGGACCGGCAAGGGCGGCATCTCGGATAACGCGCTTACCTGTGAGGCGCTCCCACATGAAAAGGATATCTTCGACAGGATTTGAAGGAAACTCCAGATCAGGCCCGGGTTCTGCGTCGCCGTTCAATTGAAATTGCTCAGGCTGGCTGACCTGCCCGCGGTCGGTCGGCACATCAGGCTGAGCCACCAAAGGCTGAACCGCCAGGACAAGAGACAAGGCTATTTTTAAGCAGAAAACTCCGCACGCACTAACGGAAAAAGCACGAGATTGCATCACGGTTGTTTGGGAACGATGATTCGCCGCCTGATCACGCGATTGGGTGAGGGTGGCATTTGGGTTGAGGGTCCCTGTTGCATATTTGCTGGAGGTGGCTGGGCTTGGGACACGCCAGCGGGATGTCCCAATTGTTGCGGCATATTCGTCAAATCATTTTGTACATAGCCTTGTTGAAGCATCCCAAGGTCATATGTCACGGTGCCTCGTTCCCCGTTTTTTTCAAGAATCACCCGAGTGGACTTGAATGTGTCCCCCTGTTCCACAGAGACGAGTCGAATTCCTTGCGCAGGTTGACTATCAGTGAGTTGAATGCGAGTATTCGTCATCCTGTCAACGATCACGGCCATGAGCTCTTCGCCAAAGCGAGCCGTAGAGGCGAGATAATAATTATCTGCAAATGACCGCTCTGGAACAACAGGCGCCGCACCAGGGCCAAACGGTGCCCTTTGCACGAGCGGCAGATACCTATCAAAAGGATGCTCTGAAAGGGGCGGTCTAGTTTGAGCCTCTTGAACTGGCTGAGGCTCGGCGTTCTCCTGCGCGGAAAGTGGCAGAACAATCCAACAAAAATAGACCAATAGGTTGGCGTTTATTATTGCGATAGCCGAAGGAACGTTCATTCGTTAGATAGTTGCCTACGGTAATGCCTGACCAATCTTAATTCCAGCACAACATTCGGCGGTTCGGCGTCAGGTTTGATTGAAAGTCTGGTCGCGCTTATAAATTTTTCAGGACTTTGGAGAGAATACAAAAACCTCACAGCATTCTCAAAGGGAACAGTTGCACGCACTTCCAGACCAATTTCAGGACCCGCGGACCCTTCGGTCGGTTCAAGAAGCTTTGTTGCAGCAAGTTCAACACCGCAATCCTGCGCTGTTTGTTTGACCAAATCGAGCAAAGCCGAGGAAGATATTGCGGCATCTGACAGCGTCGGCTGGCTTGTTTTTATCCAGGCCGCACGTTCGAGCGCCTG
Organism: uncultured Chthoniobacterales bacterium; assembly: GCA_937924445.1. Lineage (GTDB taxonomy): Bacteria > Verrucomicrobiota > Verrucomicrobiia > Chthoniobacterales > CALDSX01 > CALDSX01. Next base: position 5,963 of record CALDSX010000092.1, on the reverse strand, counting down.
CTGTTCATCCTCCAAGATGGCCAAATGAGCGTCGCGTCTTGCCGCAAGCTCCCTCTTGGTGACTTCAAGCGATGCCATGGCTTTGTTATGCTCAGTCAAGGCCACCAGACCAAGAAGGAAAAACAGCGAGAGTACCAGCAGCGCGACGAGAACTTTCGTGGTTTTATTGGCTTCAGAGACTGGAGGCATAGAGAAAAGTTCCTTCCATTCGAAATTGAGCCGCATTATTTGGAAGAATGGTGGGCTGTGGAATTTGCCAACGGAATTGTCGCCAAGCTGGGTGTGTTCTCACTGATTCCGAGAAGGAGAATGCCGCCTGCGGGCTTGATACTTCACCAATGATCAACACCCGCAGTTCACCCGCCTCAATAGACTGTTCAAATACCGTCAACCGGAGACCATCGGTTGGCATCAGCAAAGCGAGTTGCAAGAGTCGCTCAACAGGATAAAGATCGGGATCGATGGCTGGACGTAACGTGGCCCATTGCAACTGCGCATTGCTCACTGCTGTCACACGCGGCTCTTCTGCATCAAGCACGCGCTTCATTTTGGCATTCTCCAAGACCAGGAGCTCTTGTCGCCCAAACAGCAAGCCCACAAGACCAAAAATTAGGAACCCTGCAAGAGAGGCTACGCGCAAGAGTAGTTTTTTTCTTTGAACGGCCAATCGTTTTTGAACCACAGAAGAAGGAACAACTCGAGACGCGTCCTGGCTCGGGATTCGAGGAGATGGCCTCTCCTCAGAAACAACATCCACCTGGAAGTGCTGTTTGAGTTGTGCGCGAAACTCTGCCGTTGAGGGAATGCGAAGAACGATTTTATTTAAGGCTCCCATCACACCCTCCCCCGTTAGTCTGGTGAGAAGGCAGGCCAGATCTCCCGCGATTTCATCGGGCTCGGTCACTCTGCGCGACTCCCAATAAACAGGAACCTCCCCGCTTGTAAACGCAATGAGACGTTGCCCAACCTCCTCCCAAATCACGGCAGCATCCGGCGGAAGGTTCTCACATTCAGGTGAAGCGATGAACTCTGCTGCCTCGGGAGCACAGAGCCGCACGTGAGGATCACTGTGCAGCACAATAGCGGTGACAAGGCTGCGTCCGCTTTCCGAACGAATGAGGCGCACCACAGGAGTTGCAGCCCGGAGAAGCCCAATAGCTGAAAGCTGGATCTCAGCCATTTCCGACAAAACAGCGGGATCATCTGAATGGAGCCACAAAGGGTAGATATTTACGAAACGCCCCGGCAACGCCACAATCGTTTGAGACTCTGGAACAGGTGGTTCATTCTCTTCCGAGAAAGACTCCAGCTCTGGAGGGAATGAATCCGGCAATCTCCAGACTTCCCAACCATTAGAAACAGCACGGATCAATCTTCTGACTTTCGGGCGGCTCACAACGGGAAAATTCGACAAGAAAACTCTTGTAATCGCATGGAATCAACCACGACGCAAAGTGTTTCGCATCTCCTCTGAATGCGTTTCAGAACAAGCGGATCGTAAAGAGAGCAGAAGACCATGTTAGTTGAACGAGGAAAACCCTGCGGTGTTTCTTTATTGAAAGCAGGCAGGCTATCTAACAGACTATGTAATTTTCTAGCTCCTTTACGGCTCAAAGTTGCTTTTCCTTGGAATCCTGCAACGTTGTTCGAACCACTTTTGCGCTCAAAAGGTTTCTTTATTAATGAAAGTGTCAAAGAAAATACTGCATCTTCTCTTCGCGTTCATCGCTTTAGCTTCGCCCTGTGCCGGAAAGTCTCTCTCCTCCGGTGAGACAGCCTTGGTTGTCGCCCGCCTCCTCGAAAATCGCCACTACTCCAGACAACCTCTCGACGACACAATCTCCCAACGAATGCTCACCCTTCTTCTGGAGGATATTGATTACAATCGGATGTTTTTCCTGCAGAGCGATATTGACAATTTTGAGCAAGCATACGCGACGACCCTGGACGATGCCATTCGTCGCCGAGACGTTTCCGCTGCGACCGATATCTACAACACCTATCTCCGGCGGCTTGAACGTTTGATCTCAAAGCTGCCCGAATTTCTCGCTGACCCTTCATTGGTCGATCCCAGAGGAACCGCTGAAATTCGCCGAAACAAATCGCCCTGGCCCAAAGACGAGAATGATCAGGATAATATTTGGCGTCAGCAGATTGCTTCTGCAGTTGTCCAGGAGCGTCTTAACAAACATGCCTTGGATAAACCTGAGACGGTCGTTGCAAAACGTTACGAGAGGCTTTTTAAAACGGCCCGCAACTCGGATTCCCAAGAGCAGGCAAAAATGTTCATCAAAACGCTGGCCAGAGCCTACGATCCACACTCTGAATTCAACGACGCGTCCGAGTACAAAAGCTTCCGGATTGATATCGGGCTAAGGTTAGAGGGAATAGGGGCCATCTTGCGTCCCGATGAAGGTTATACAACCGTCGCCGAACTTGTCCCGGGTGGACCAGCTGCAAAAGACGGACGCTTGAAAATAAAAGACCGTATCGTGGCCGTCGCACAAGGTAATGATGAATTTACCGACGTAGTGGATATGAGCCTGGACAAGGTGGTTGAGTTAATTAGGGGTGAAAAAGGCACAACGGTACGGCTGCTGGTGATCCCGGCACGTGCAGCCGACCCTTCCGAACGTAAAGTCATCGAAATCGTTCGTGATAAAATAAATTTAAAAGAAAAAGAGAGCAAAGCTGAGCTGATTGAAATGCCGGATGGTCGAGGCAACATGGTGCGCGTAGGGTGGATAACCATCCCCTCGTTTTACTTTGATGTGGAACAAACAGGTCGGCCGGATGCCCCAAGCACCACACGACATGTTGCCACCCTCATATCGCGCTTGAAAAAAGAGGGTGCCGCAGGCCTGGTCATTGACCTCAGTCGAAATCCCGGTGGATCGCTTGAAGAGGCCATTAGCCTCACGGGGCTCTTCATTAAATCCGGTCCTGTTGTTCAGATCAAAGACGAAACCGGCTGGATTCGAAAGTCCATGGATCTCGATCCATCTGTATTGTGGGATGGTCCTCTTGTTATCCTCACCAGCCGTTTCAGCGCCTCAGCAAGTGAGATTTTTGCCGCCGCCCTTCAGGATTATGGAAAAGCTATCGTCGTTGGGGATCGTTCGACATATGGAAAAGGGACAGTCCAAACTTATATTCCCGTCAGCAGTTCGAGACAGCTTTTTTCGTTCATGCCACCACCGGCTGACGCGGATGCCTTGCGGGTGACAATCCAAAAATTTTACCGTGTGCTTGGCGGTTCCACTCAGTTCAATGGAGTGGTTTCTGACATCGTTCTCCCGTCCGTTACCGATATTGAAGAAGTGGGCGAAAGTTCCCTCCGCTTTCCCCTCCCCTACGACGAAGTCGCGCCGTTAAACATTGAGCGAAAAGATAATTCTGAGGTCATCGCCAAGCTTCAAACACTCTCCGCCGCGCGAGTGGCAAAAAATAGGGAGTTTCTTGACGTGAAGGAGGATTTTGCCCGGCTGACCGCGCGTATGAATGCCAATGTTATTTCACTAGATGAATCGGTGCGACGTGCCGAGATCGAGCAGGAAAAAGTGCGGCGAAAAAACCGTAAAGAAGCCCGCGCAAAGGCAAATCGCCCAGAATACCCCTCCTACCAGATAACCGTTGAGACTGCAAACGAACCTTCGCTCGAATTGAGACAAGCGGTCCTAGACCGAAAACGAAAGGAGGCTCAAAACCACCGCGCTACGAAATCGACTGAAGATGATGAATCAGCGGATGATGAAGAGAATCTTCTCAGCGGGGAACGCCCTGAAATTGATCCAATTAAAGACGAAACATTAAACATCCTTGTTGATCTTGTGAACCTGAGTGGACGCTCTGACACAGTGCAGAGTCGCTAGATTTCGCTTATCGAAATTTACCTGTGATGATCCCGCCGCAGTGTCGGCTTTGGTTAAAAATTTTTTTTCTGATCGCGGTTTGCTTCGCAATTCCCGCATGCAAAAGCCGCCCACCAAGCCCTGAACAAGTCACTCTCAATCTTCTCTCTTCCGCCGACAAGAGATCTTGGATCGAACCAGCTGTCGAGCGATTCAACAAGGCATCTCTTAAAATTTCAAAAAATCGCCCCGCAAAGGTCACATTGAAATTTGCCCCAAATGAAGAGTTTGGACGTCTTGCAAATGACCCTGCTCTTCGCACCCACGCGGCGACTCCTTCCGCCGGTTGGATTCTCACCGCCGCCAATCTAAGTCCTGCCGCAGAGACCAAACGTCTCTTCGCAGCACCTGGAAAAGTGCTCATTCGCACGCCTTTAGTGTTCATGGCTTACCGCTCCATCGCGGAGCAAATGGGCTGGCTGGATTCGGGGCTCGGCTGGCGCGATCTTTCAGCGCTCTCCGCTGAGCCTCAAATGTCAACACAAACATCTAAAGGAAACCATTTTTCCCTTTCTTTACCTAACCCCGCCTCCGCCCATGCTGGCGCCATGGCGCTTCTCGCTTTTGCTGCGGTCGCCCGTCCTGGCATTGAGATCGCTACCACCACCAATCTCGAAACGCCCGCTGTCTCTTCCATCTTTTCTTCCATTCAGAGTTCGCTTCCCTGCTATTTTCCCTCTTCCGATGCTTTAGCGGCCACCATGGCAGAGACCGCACCACACCGACTCTCTATTGGTATCGTTTTTGAGCATCAGGTCGTGAAAAATCACACCTCGAAAAATTATGGGCCACTCGTAGCTTTGTCACCTCGCGAAGGCACTTGGATCGCAGACCATCCCTTCGCGCTCGTTGATCGGGACTGGGTTGGGCCTGATGAGAAAGAGGCAGCCGACCTCCTGCTTGCCCACCTGCTCAGTCCCCAAGAACAAGCCAAAGCCGAGGAGCTTGGCATGCGCCCAGCCGCAAGAAGTCCACGTCGTGCGGCCCCATTTCTTCCGCCGGACGGCCTCGATCCCGCCGAACCCATACCACTTAATTTCCTGCCGAATGCCAACTTGGTCGAAACTGCTCGTCAACTTTGGGAGAGAGTCCGGCAGCCCTTTGAGATTTTCTTCCTCCTCGACTCCTCCTCTAGCATGGCCGCGCGAAAGCCTTCGCGCATCGAACTCTCCAAGCAGCTAATACTGCTTATCGCAAGCCATTCCAGACCCGAAGACCGGCTTGCGTTAATTATTGCAGATGAACCGCCCCGTTGGGTTATCCCCCTCAAACCGTCGAAAGAAGCCTTCCCTCTCCTGAAATCGGCCCTTGAGGATACACGCCCAAACTGCCCGGACGCTTTTCACGATTCCATACTCTCAATCTTGCGCGGCCTGGAAAAACAAAAACCTCTCCAGAACCCCGTTTTGCTCTTTCTTTTTTCCGACGGAACTGATGACGGAAGTCGACATTCTTTTCGTGAAACGCTCGATAAACTCAATGATTTCTCCTCAGATGGCACCCGGTTTCGAATTTTCAGCTTTAGTCTGAACGGCCCCCACGGTTTTGATGCCATGCGGCGATTGGCTCTCATCACAGGAGGGCGGGTGATTGAACCGAGCCCCGAAAATCTGGAATCCGCCGCAAAAGAGGCGGCGACCAGCTTCTAACCGTTTTGATCTCAACTCGTTCCAGCGTTGTGGGAAATAGGCCCCTACGCAGACCCTACTGTGCCTTATCTACAGTTCTCGGGAGAGTTTTGAGACCTTTCAGGAACTTCGTCCGCGCGATTGTCTCAGACCGTTGGGGCTCGTTTTCTGATCCATTAAACCTTCGTGCCGGAATTGCGTAGTCATTCAAAGTTAAAAATATTAGGAAGATAAGCCACGGGATGGGAGGACAAGATCAATAGACGGCGATTTTCTCTCCCTCTTTCACGGGTGTCCGGTTAAGAAGAAAATGAATAGGCGCAAAGCGTTCAATATGTGGGTGTTGCAACAGAAAAGCACTGTGACGCATTTGAAAAAACGTCATCCTTTTCTGCATGAATTCTGGACGATTTGTGTTGACTCA
>CALDSX010000091.1 GCA_937924445.1 uncultured Chthoniobacterales bacterium | reverse complement strand
CCAGCACAGAGAGCGCTCGAAAGTTTGCTGCTTATCCAACTGCGGCACAGTTCGGCTCAACCAGCCCCTTCGAGCCACTTATAAGCTTGGATGCTGGCTGCCCAGCATTTCTCTGAGACGGCCAGTTTGAGAGTCTTCTGCCGTCTGCTCTCGATCAGTTTGACCGGAACAAGCAAGAGTTCATCACGGCTGGTCACCGCCTCGGTATGCAGCCCCCTGCTCCTTGACCACGCGCACGAAAAGCGTCCAGAGGTTGTAGGTCAGAAACAGCAGCCAGGTGGCCGTTCTATGAACGAGTTTTGTTCCGGTCAGCCCGACGCATTATCCTCACAAAGGCATCTTCCCCGCAGATCCGGCCCCACTTCAACCCGAGGATCGTCGCCACAGCACGATCGTCTTGCAGACGTTGCAGTTGGGCAACTCGTTTGCCTCCCAATAGCGCATGGATCATAGAAGCGTGCTGAGCACGTCGCGCCCCGGGGTGGCATTAGGACTGGCGCGCTCCAGCAGAAACCGACGTTCCAGGTCTTCCACGATGCGCACCCGCTCAAGATAATCGCTCCACGCCGCCAAACTTTCGTAGGCAGTCAGCCGATCCGAACAGGCGGCTTCCACCCTCGCCCCCTGCGATTTGGCCCCCGCCGCACTCAAACCGAAATCCACCCTCGCTTTCACCCTCTGGGTGAAGCCCGGCAAGCTCCAAAACGTTCCCCATGCCCCCATTCTACCTGCCTCAATACCTGCCTCACCCGGCTCCTGGCAACTTTTGAACGGCGGCTTGTAGGCTCAAAGATACCTCTGGGTGCGTAGAGAATCCATTCCCTCCTCGGCGGTGTTGCCGCAGCGACCTTGTCCATGACACTAAAGTCACAGGTGGATGGCTCCGGCCATTTGTAGTCGCGAATCTCCGACAAGGATTTGATCAAGGCCTCATGATTTTGGGAAACGGACTCCCCGTGTTGCTTCTGCGGCGGAACGAAATGGAAGTGGAAGAACCAATGGATCGGCAAAGGACAAACATCATAGCCGAGCCGCGCAAAAGCCTGGCAGGTGTTGATCAACCAACCCCAAGGCGGATTGTCGTTATCGAGGGCATCGGCACCGAGTGCCTCAAACATCAGCGGCCATTCGATGCCGTGCTCAAACAACACTGGACGGTCCGGTCGTTCTCGACGGATCACTTTCAAAAACTGGCGATAATCGGGATTGTGTTTATTCACGAATGGCTCCGTTTTTTCTTTTGATAACTCATATACAGGCCTCCCAATAAATGGCAACTCATCCTAACGCGGCGGAGCCGCAACCGGTTTTGCCTCCTCTCCCCCGTCGTTTGGGGGAGAGGATTGAGGTGAGGGGCAATGCCGTTATCACTGCCACCGAACCCTCACCCCAACCCTCTCCCTTAACAAAATAAGGGAGAGGGGGCTGCTCGCCGGATCTACGCTTTTTTGTCATATCCTGCGCTGAAAGAATCTAACGCGGCAAAGCCGCAATGCCCCGGTAGGGCGCGACCGCCGGGCGCGCCGCTGGTGTTGAGATGGACAAACGGCATTCTGGCGCGGCTGGCGGTCGCGTCCTCCCACAGCTCTCATCATCCTGCGAGACATCGGAAACCACTTCCATTGAGCCTTGTGGCTGCACTGAGCACCCGTCAGGAGCCAAAGATTTGGGCCTGCTATTCCGACTTGGGAAGGCGACCGACCGGGCATAAGGTCGGATCCCATTTCTTCGGGTCTGGGCGTGGGGCATCCTCTTGTTCAGGCGGCAAATAAGCTTTGCGTGCAGGAAAATAGGAGCGTAAGCCAACGCTTTGAGCCCATTCTTTCCATAAGGCTGTCATTTCTTTCAGTTTATCGGGGTTCGTCGCCGAAAGGTCATCCTTTTCCACACGATGTTTGTCGAGTTTAAAGAGCCGCCAGCCCATCTGTTCCGGATCGTAGACCTTCTTCGAGTACACGGTATTTGGGGCAATGTAAACCGCCTTCCAAGGATGGGACCAGACTCCGGCGCTCCCATCGTGCTCCCACGCCCAGACACGCGCTGGCCCTGCGTAGCGGGGGTCTTTCATTGCCCGCACAAACGAGCGTCCTTGCAAACCGTAGATGGGTTGACCATTGAATTCTTCCGGGTATTGCGCCCCGGCCAGCTCAACGAATGTCGCCATGAAATCTTCCATATGAATTTCATGCTGGGTATTCAGCTTGCCCGCCGGCACAGTTCCCGGCCACCAGACAAGCAACGGCGTGGCAATGCCTCCCTCCCAGGAGGAAACCTTGAACCCGGCAAAAGGGGTGTTGCTGATCATCGCACGGTGAATTTCCAGTGCCTCGCCGCCGTTGTCGCTGAAGAACAGCACGATGGTATCGCGCTCACGGCCAGTCTCTTTGACCGCGTCTATCAACCGCCGGATGCCTTCATCCATCTCCGTAATAGAAGCATAGTGAATCTGGATATTTTTGACGCGTCGCTCACGCATCCACGGTTTGTTTTTTTCCTCCTCGTTTTCCTTGAGGGCCGTCTGCGGCAACGGGGCCAGCGGGCAATCTTTGGGCATGATGCCTTTGGCAATTTGCCGGGCCAGAATTTCTTTTCGGATCTCCTCCCAGTCCCGGTCAAACACTCCGTCATACTTGGCAATGTATTCGGGCAGCGGATCAAGATTCCAATGTGGCGCGGTGTAGGACATGAAAAGGAAAAACGGTTTGTCCTTCGGCTGCTTGCGAATGATCTCCGCACCGCGGTCGCTCCAATCGAAACTCTCGTAATAATCCTCCGGCATCTCTTCCGGTGTCACGATCTTTTCATTGTCGTATAGCCACATCGGCTCTTTACCCTGCGATTTGAATCCTTCAACATGCCGGATGTAATTCTTTTTGTTCACTTCAACCGCACCAGCCAGCGAACCATAAAAGTATTTAAAGCCCCTCTGCAATGGGGTGGTTCGTTCACCTGTCTTGCCATCGCCCATGTGCCATTTCCCGATGAGATAATTATCGTAACCCGCAGTGCCGAGTACCTCCGCCAAAGTCACGCAATTCAAACTCAAACGGTCGAAGTCGTGCACGAGTTGCGGGTTGAGCCCGGTCATGAACGATTGCCGGGTGGGCATACAGCGCCCATTACTCATAGCGCGTGTAAAGACCACCCCTTCGGATGCGAGGCGGTCAAGCACAGGCGTCTTGCCCACTCCACCGGTAAAGCCAAAGTCAGCAAAACCCGCATCATCGCACATAATGACGATAATGTTTGGGCGCGGTGCAGTCTGCTCTGCGGCTTGGAGCGCACCGGAAAAGAGAACTCCCGCAATGGCAGCGGTGAAACTGAGAGGCATTGATACTTTCATGGTTGAACTGAACTTTCTTTTTCGTGTTTAACTGCTCAGGTAGTCCCACCATGGGACCATCAGTAACCGAAGAATAGATTACCCCCCCGAACGCAAAAGAAAAAAGTTCGTTTTTTGCTGGATTCACCAGGGGGCCTGCCGTATCTTGCTCGCCATGACAAGCCTCTTGGTGATGCAAGGGCGACAGTTGAACGGCGCGGACATCGCTTGGATCCGGGGCTGCTGGACGAACATCCCGAGTGGTGTCGCTCGCGACTCAGCGTAGAACTCTGCCAGCGTTGGGCCTGGCGCAACGCGCAAGGCCGATTGAAAGAGATGTCGGCGCGCACGCTCCTGCTGAAACTGGAACGGGCCGGCTATATCCGGCTGCCCGCGCGGCGTGGCCCGTCCCCCAACGGACGGCGCAACCGGCAGGTGGCGCC
>CALDSX010000090.1 GCA_937924445.1 uncultured Chthoniobacterales bacterium | reverse complement strand
CGGCCTTGCATCACCAAGACGCTTGTCATGGCGAGCAAGATACGGCAGGCCCCCCTGGTGAATTCAGCAAAAAACGAACTTTTTTCTGTTGCGTTCGGGGGGGGGTAATCTATTCTTCGGTTACTGATGGTCCCATGGTGGGACTACCTGAGCAGTTACGTTTGGTCGTTTATTTTTTCGAGGACGTTACGCACGAAAGATGATTCTGGCTATTCTTAAACGAGTCGAGAGCGTCGAACGAAAATTAGCGAAGATTGAAAAGAACCTCCCTCAGTCGTCGCTAGCTGACGTTTCCCCAGAAGCAATAATCGAAAATACTTCGCATTGAAGAAAACCTGAAAAACCTCACGCAGGGAATAAACGAGGTGATCGGTGCGCTTGAGCACGAGAGAAATTTTTCCAAAGCCATGAGATGAAAATTTCTGAGCTGGAACTTGCGCATCGTGGCGGCAGCCACATGGACCTCTGGATGGAATTCGATGAGATACGCAAAATGTTAACCGAACTGCGAAATCCCTCCACCACCAAAGCCGATTCAGGCCCGACAAAAAATGAGTTATTTTGCTGACCGTCCCCCTACACCTGCATACTGGCCCGTCGCTTCCTTTAATCCTGCGGCCCACACGCATTTTATGCATCTGCCAAAATGCGCCGGGACATCAGTTCAACTCATTGCTCAAAACGCCTTTGATCTTGGGTCTATCATTACACCTGACGATCAAATGCAGTATTGTCCGCCAGCAAAGTTTGAATTTCTAGCAAGGAAGCTCCCTCACAGCAAATTCAGCTGCGGCCATATTGGCAGTGGCATTTTCGCGCTTTTCACGCCACCTTCAAATGTATTCACTTGGCTGCGAGATCCTGTGGACGCGGCGATATCTATCTCTCTTTTCATAAGACAACAATTTCTGCTTAAGATAAAGGACCCTCATTACCCGGACGACTCTTATAACGGTTGGGTTGCCAAAACGGTCTCCAATTTGGGTCTTCACGAAGCTCTTCTCCAAATCCTCCAATCCGGACGGCATAATGAATCGACATCTTTTGAGGTTAGTCGCCCTCTTTCAAACCTCTTAACAAAGATCCCAAAAAACAGATCAACCGATTCTATCTCAACAGCCATCAAGACGTTACACGAATGTTTCCTTATTGGGTTGGTTGAAGAACAGAAAAAAAGCCTTGAAATGTTGTCGCGTTTTCTGCCTATTCGCTGCCCGGCTGGGACGTTTCATGTTCACAAAACACGTGATCGTCCCGAGAATTTTGCACCGCTAACTGCCTCTCAACGAGAGGTCATACGGGATCTTCTTGCCGCAGAATACGAAATTTACAACGAAGGAGTTCAGTTATGGCGCGAGCTATACGCCGCCTTGGAAAAAGAAGGCTGGTTTAGGGTAGAGCCTCTGGAGTGTGCCTACGCTGCCATCACAAGGCTACATAATTCCTGCACTACTTCAGGATGCTGGAGGGCGGATCAGGCGGTTTTTGCAGAGGGACTTCACGACATTGACTTCTTGCCTGGGCAGGCGACTGAGGAAAAAAGGGTCTGGCAATGGACAGCACCTGGCCGACGGGCAGCGATCAGATTGCCGATTCCTCCCTGTCAGAACAGCCGGGTGGCTCTGACGATTTCCGAAGTCACGCCGCTACCGCAGATTCATTCCCTCCGCATTTCCGCCGATGGAAAAGCTGTTGGCCTCCGTTATCGGGAAAAGAACCAGCAGGGCTACTCGTTCGAGTTTATTTTACATGCCCATGAGGCGCGCGGATTCGGGGTAGATATCGAGTTGATAGCGGAGAACATCCTTCGGCCTGGCGGTATCGAAACGAGAGAGCTTGGTGTTGCATTGAACGAAATTAGTTGGGAGCCTTTTTAACCATTCGTCATAACTTTCCGGCGTTGAGGAACAACTGTATTTGCGCTTATAAAAGTTATGCGCGTTGCCAATTTCGATTACCCTCTGCCTTCGGAGCTCATAGCAAAATATCCCGCCCAGCAGCGCGGCACGTCACGGATGATGATCGTCGACCGCCGGAGCGGAGCGATCTCTCACGCAAGGTTTGCAGATTTTGAATCCCTCATTGGAGACGGAGACCTGGTTGTTTTTAACAACGCCCGTGTCATACCCGCTCGGTTGCTCTGCGACGACCCGCCGGGCGAACTGCTGTTGACTCAGCGCAACGCACAGGGTGTGTGGCGCTGTCTAGCCCGGCCCGCGCGACGTTTCAAACTTGGACGGCGCGTAAGGTTTGCTCACACATCGGCCACGGTCGTTGGCCAGGGGGATCTGGGAGTGATCTTTATTCGCTGTGACGAAGAGCCCGATTTGGAGAAACATGGCCACATTCCGCTACCGCCATACCTCAGACGCAAGGACGAGTCTATAGATCGCGAACGTTACCAAACTGTCTACGCTAGTCACCCGGGCGCGGTAGCCGCGCCGACCGCTGGGCTTCACTTCACTGAAGAACTAGTGGCGCGACTAAACAAAACATTCGTCACTCTCTACGTAGGTGAAGGAACTTTTCGCGACATCAAAACAGAACAGGTCGAAGACCACATCATGCACGAAGAGTCCTATGAGATTTCCCACGACTCCTGTGCTGACATTTTGGCTGCCAGCAGAGTTTTGGCCATTGGCACGACGGTGGTGCGCACTCTGGAATCCGCTCTGCTCTCCAACGGCGGAAGGCTTAGGCCAGGGGCCGGCGTCACTAGCCTATTTATCAGACCAGGTTTTCGCTTTAAAATAACCGGCGCGTTGCTGACAAATTTTCATCTGCCTAAGAGTACCTTGTTAATTTTGGTTTCCGCATTCGCCGGAACGGAACTTATGCGCGAAGCCTATGCAAAGGCTGTCGAGGCCCGTTATCGGTTCTTCAGTTACGGCGATTGCATGTTGATACTTTAATGGAGGCAACAGCGTTGGCATGGCCAAAATCAGGCCCTTAAGCTCCTCCATTTTGAGCCTTTCGCCTGCAGAGGGGGGCTTGGATTTCCGCTGCTGTTGAGGTTAGGTAATTAGCGTTTTACGCTCTTTAGAATAATAAAGAGGGAGCTAAAAGGACAGATCTTTATCTTGCTCGGATAAAACCGTCCAACCCTTCGACCTAGCCTCTGTTTTGGAGCACGAATCAAGAGCGAGTCACTTCGAGGTCTCTGCCCACATGACCAGCCTTCCTTCGAAGATCATTTTGCCTGCTCAGATCTTGATACTTTAACTCTACCATAACCATGCCGATACGAAACCGAGCGAATGGAGAGCGCCTGCCTGCGGTAGCTCGCAAAGGCGAATCGAAGCCGCAAGGGCTGGCGTAACCGAGACAAAACCTCTTTGACGAAATCAAGAACCATTTGGACTTTTCGAGTGGGGCTTTTCGAGCTTTTGCAACGGCAAGGCCGTGGTAGCCTCGAGAGCAGCTGACTAGCTGCTCCTTCTGGCACAAGAACCCGTGAACGCTTTTCGTGCGCTTGGTCAAGGAGCAGGGGGTGCACACCGAAGCGGTAACCAACCGTGATGAACTCGTGCTTGTCCCAGCAAAACGGGTGAAGAGCGGACGGCAAAACACTAAACTTAGCCTTTCAAAAGAAACGGCAGCTAGCGATCCGTCAAGCAAATGAGCAATTAAGGCGAGGGTGAGCGTCACCCGTTTTTCTCACGCCTATGGTGACGAATAACCGATATTTCACCGATGTGGCAAGGCGTGCGCGGAGATAGACGAAAGGGGTTGTGTAGGAGAAACCTTTCTCCCGAGAAGCGAGCAAGCGCAACACCGCCACGACGGGAAAAAACCAGTGCGCAGTGGTGCGCACTGAGAAAGGCGAGCTGGACTGAGCCACAGTTGAGTGTCGATCAAACTTTTAAGCGCTCTTGCTGCTGGCACAGCACGCTAAGTCAAAAAACAGGGCAGCCAAAGCTTGAACAGTGGAACTCAATTGTCTGGGGATAAGGGTTTGGTTGAAAGTGCGCTTATGAGAAGCCGGAACTTCGCTTTGTTTGTGAGGCATAATACACCTCGGCGCTGGAGGTCTCGATCAGAGTTTTGGCACCTTCTTGAGAGGATCTTCCCAACGGACAAGAAGGTGAGTAATGACGTTGATACCAAACTTGTAGGCATCTACGAGTGCAGGCTCTTCAAGATTGCGAAAATAGACACCGCGCAAATCCCACATCGCTTTGTTCATAGCGATCATATCCCTTCCAGTGGGATCGGTGCGGGTGTCGTGTTTGCCATCGGCCGTTATACCGATCTGCCACATGTCACCATAATCATTTGAAGTGTAGATAACGGCAATTTGATCGTAAATTGTGAGCACTTCCACCGGGTCTTTGTAATAATTCAACCCAGCAGGAACGTCTTTAATCTCGGGGAAATAATTGCGATTAGCGGAAAAAATCGGGTGAGACGGGGTTAGAGGCTCCCAATCTTTGTTGATGTCAGGCAGAACCCGCTTCATTTCACGACGAAATGCGATGTCAAACCGGGATCTTTTGCCCGGGAGGGAGCTATCACCCCAGATAGCACCGCCGGATTGGAGGTATTTACGCAGATTTGCAACTTCTTGTTCAGTGAGAACGAAATCACGACGTCCGGTAAAGAAAATAAACGGGGGATTTGTTGTGAAGATCTCTTGGCTGGATAGACTGAGTGGCACAGGGTTGGGATTGGCTTTTATGCGATCGCTTGACCATTTGCCCATGATGTATAGGAGGTTGGGGAGGCTCCCGCGAACGATTTTATCTCGAGAGACAACAACGGTCGAATTCCAATCTCCACCGGAATATTTGGCGATATAGGCGGTGAACTCAAACCGGCGCACTTTGAGGGGCCGTCCGCTGCCGCCGCCACCGTCTGAGGCCCATGACTTGGTGAATTGCTGGATCTGACGACCGACATCAGGGGTTAATTGGCCGAGGGTTGTGGTCCCTGGAGCGGGTGGGGCGGGGGCGAGGTTGGTCGGAGTTGTTGGTGCTGGGATGAAGGATGGCAAGGCAAAATTTGTAGCGCTCGGAGCAGCAGAGGTGAGGGCAACGATGGAGGTCGCCGCAGGAGCAGCTACTTGAGGAGTGGCCACCGGGGTTTGAGCGACCTGTGTTTTTGGGGGTGGAGGTGTGAGGGGTCTCGGTGTCTCCTGCACGAAACGACCTCCCTCGCCGCCGTCACCTGGCAACCCAAAAAATTCAGCTTCATCCACGACCGCTCTAAAAAGGACAGCAGAGCCAAGAGACATCACAAGCAAGCCATGAATGATCAGCGAGACGGTAAAAAAGCGCGAGTTGCTCAGCTTAATGAGCAAGGCTTTGAAAAACTTGGAGTGAATATTTGCGATGTTCATTTTGCGGAGGGGTCTGAATCTGAGATCAGACGCAGGAAGATTAGGTAATATTACATATTATTTTCGTGAATTTCCATAAAAAAGCGATAGAGAAGATTTTTAACCGATGAAGGACCCGTTTTAAGGCCCAATTGAGAGATAAATTTTGAGTTGGAGAGAGGGATTTCTTAAACGGCATCAGTCAAAACAACCGTGGACCGCTGCCAATTGTTTATTTTCCGCGACGATAAGTTGGCTCCCTGGAGGGGTAGAGGAACTGGGCTCCTGATTGTGTGCATCCTCCGTGGCACCATTTGCCTTTTGGGAGAGCAGTTCGAGAGCCTTTCTAATTTGTGGCTCTTGCCATCGGAAAGCCGAAAAGCTGTAGCGCGATTTTTTGCTGAGGCTGTAGATGAGCAGCCGTTCGACAAGGAATGAGGATTCCTGACAGACTTTATAGGTTTCGAGATCAATGAAGACCGTCTGAGAGGAGCGGCTTTTGGGTATGAACACTAAAGGATAGCGACAGTTTTCCAAGCAGGCGAGGTATCCCTCGCTATTCCTGCGCTGTCCAGGTAGGCGCTCCGCGAAGCACGAGAGCACCCACTGGACTTTTGCAGGGGGAAGGTTCTCTTTGAGAAGGGCCTCGGCCAGTCGAAGGTCGGCTCGGGAGGGAAAATGATGAGTGAGATCGGGAGTGGCTGCTCCCGGAGGGGCAACAATTTTGTTCCAAACAAATCGCAGACGCACGGCAAAAAAAGCGAAAAGGCGTGGCACCCCCCAAATGGCTGTCGTCACAAGACAGACGACAATGAAAAACATCGCCACCGGATTGAGGAAGGTGAGAGCAACTCCCCCAGCAACGGCGGTGTCTTCAGTCACACTTAGAGCCACGTTCGAAAACGGTTCAGGCGAGGTGTTCACAATAAGGCGAGTGCCGGCTTTTATGCCGTGGACGCCAAGCGAAATGCCGCCGCTCAGCAGTGCGACAATCACGTCAAACACAGGATTTGAGGTGCCCAAAACCTGTAGCGAGAGCAGGGCTCCACCAACGGGACGAATCAGTGTGTGAACAGAATCCCACATGGAATCCAGCCAGGGAACTTTGTCCGCAAAAAACTCTATCGCGAACATTATGCCGGAGACGGTAATTATTGTGGGATCTGCCAGGATGGCGAGCTTTTCATAGTCAGGTGCTAACTCAATCCAGCCGAGATTGAGGGCCAGGCCGGTGAGGAAAACGGTGAGGTAAAGATTGACGCCGGCGAGAGTGGCAAGGCCGAGAGCCACGCCGAGTAGGTGGAGCGTATCCATGGTGCTAAACGAAAACGGATTAACTTGGTTTTTGATCGAGAAGTTGGTGGGCTTTCTCTTGTTAGGTTGAGACACCTGTTGAAAAATTCTGTTCAATCTCGACAGCTTTTCATAACGGAAGGGATGGCAGCTTCATAGGCGTCGCGGAGAGCATCGATCGGAAATATTATCTGGCTTTTTGTGCCGACACGGATCATCAGCCCCTCTCGTGACGGGAGAACGCGCCCGATACGTCGAACAGGCAACCCACGCCACGTGAGAAGATTTTCCACTGCCTGAGCAGATCCCCGGGGAGTAGACAGGATAACTCGGGAGGGGGCTTCATTGAACAGAATTTCGTCGGTGCGGCGGTCATGAGTGTCGAGAGCGATCTCAGCCCCAAGGCCGCTCCCCGGGCCGAGACAGCATTCCGCAAGCGCAACAGCAATACCCCCTTCGGAGATGTCGTGAGCGCTTGCGATGAGCCCAGCGCGGATGAGGTTGCGCAGGGCCGTTTGGAGATGGACTTCGAGTTGCAGATTGAGGCGTGGCACGAGGCCCTCCTTGCGACCGTGGAGGGTGAGGAGGTAGTGGGAGGCATCAAGAGACGACTGCTCAGCCGAATTGGGGCCGAGGAGGAAAATGACATCGCCGGGGATCTTGAAAAATTGGGTGGTTATATCTTGATTTCGTTCAATAAGACCGACAACACAGACGGTTGGCGTTGAATCAATGGCACCGGCGGGGTTTTGATTGTAAAGGCTGACGTTGCCGCCGGTGACAGGAATATTAAACTCGCGGCAGGCTTCGGCGATCCCCACAACCGCTTCGCGAAGATCGCGAAAATTCTCGGGACGATAAGGATTGCCAAAATTAAGATTATCAGTTAACCCAAGCGGTTCTGCACCTGAGCAGGAAAGATTTCGACAGGCTTCAGCAACAGCATGGCGGGCTCCTTCGCGAGGGTCGAGGCGGCAAAAGAGTGCGTTACAGTCAGTTGTGGCAGCGAGGATTTTATTCGCTTCTTTAGCTCTGAAAACGGCGGCATCGGAGCCCGGTGGAACCACGGTGCCAGTGCCCACCATATAATCATACTGTTCCCAGACCCAGCGTTTTGAGGCGATAGTGGGTTGCGCAAGAAGTTCGGGCAGGGCCAGGCAGGGGTCAAGAAAAGGCACCGAGCCGATGTCGAGGGCTGGTGGCGTAACAATGGCTGCGGCTTCGCGATAATAGACAGGGGCATCGTCCGCCAGAGCACGAGCTGGGATTTCGGAGACTACGACCGAACCACACCGAACTCGCATGATGCCGTCATCGGTTACGAACCCGATCAGAGCACATGGGAGATCCCATTTTTCAAAGATGCGAAGAACTTCTTCTTCCCGGCCTTTTTTGGCGATGATGAGCATGCGCTCTTGGGATTCGCTGAGCATGATTTCATAAGGGGTCATGCCCGGTTCGCGTTTGGGCACCTTTTCCAAATCAATTTCGATGCCGCTTCCGCCGCGGCTGGCAGTTTCGCAGGTGGAACAGGTCAGCCCGGCTGCCCCCATGTCCTGAATGCCGGCGACGGTGTCTGTGGCGAGCAGTTCGAGACACGCCTCAAGGAGCAATTTCTCGCGAAACGGATCACCCACCTGCACTGCAGGGCGGTCTTTTTTGGACTCCTCGGTGAGATCGCGAGAAGCAAACGCCGC
This sequence comes from uncultured Chthoniobacterales bacterium, assembly GCA_937924445.1. GTDB lineage: Bacteria > Verrucomicrobiota > Verrucomicrobiia > Chthoniobacterales > CALDSX01 > CALDSX01. The sequence continues at coordinate 6,177 of CALDSX010000090.1, read as the reverse complement.
TCCGGCAAGACCGTCTCGGCCGGTTTCGGCCCCGACGTAGAAGACTGGATTTCCCAAACCAGCAGCAGTTCCTCTTGCAATTTGATCATGCCGAAGGAGGCCGAGGCACATGACGTTGACCAACGGGTTTCCCTCATAGGAGTCGTCAAAAGCGATTTCGCCGCCGATAGTCGGAACACCTATGCAGTTGCCGTAGTGAGATATGCCGGCAACAACGCCACGCAGAAGGGCTCGATTACGCACTAAACGTGCCGTATCAATGTTGTCGCCGGTGATTGGTCCAAACCGAAGAGAGTTCAAAAGAAAAAGCGGACGAGCACCCATTGTAAAAATGTCGCGAAGGATACCGCCGACTCCTGTTGCAGCGCCTTGAAAAGGCTCAATGGCACTGGGATGGTTATGGCTTTCAATTTTGAACGCGACAGCCCAGCCGTCTCCGATATCAATAACGCCCGCATTTTCCTCCCCTGCTTTCACGAGGACTGCCGGGCCGTTGGTTGGAAATTTTTTCAGCTCGGGCCGGGTGTTTTTGTAAGAGCAATGCTCGCTCCACATCACGGAAAAAATGCCCAATTCCGTAATATTAGGCTCTCGTCCTAGGATGCGACGGATCATTTCGTATTCTTCGGGCGTTAGACCGTGAGCGGCCACAGTCTGAGGCGTGACAGGAAGATTCTGCCGGGAGAGGTCAATAGGAGTGTTCATTAGAGAAATTGGAAACGCTGGTGCCGGACTGGCCAGTTAAAGCGCTGTTGCTGACGGATCGGCTCCAGATGCCAGGCTGGCAAACACGGAATCGAAGATTCGACGACCATCTGTGCCTCCCAGCAAAGGGTCGCAGACGCGTTCGGGGTGAGGCATCATGCCGAGCACATTTCGCTTCTCATTGCAAATCCCCGCGACGGACTCAAGCGAGCCGTTTGGGTTTGAATCTGGCGTAACTGCACCGGAGCTGTCACAATAGCGGAAAAGGATTTGTTGGTTCTCATTGAGCCTAGCGAGAGTGTCTGCATCGGCAAAGTAACACCCCTCTCCATGAGCGATAGGGATTTGCAAAACAGCTCCTCTCGATATTCCATGCGTAAACAAGCTGGCAGAGGTTTCCACCCGCAAATGAATATGGCGACAGATGAAATTCAAACTCCGGTTGCGAACGAGAGCGCCAGGAAGCAACCCGGCCTCACAAAGAATCTGAAATCCGTTGCAAATGCCCAGCACAGGCCGGCCATTATGGGCGGCCTGACGCACAGCGTGCATCACGGGCGAAAAACGAGCGATCGCACCGCAGCGAAGGTAGTCGCCATAAGAGAACCCGCCCGGAAGCACGATCACATCATAGCCAGAAAGTGAAGTTTCTTTGTGCCAGACAAGTCGGGCCGCAACCCCATCGAAAGATTCGAGCGCAGCGACGCAGTCACGGTCGCAATTTGAGCCTGGGAATTGAACGACAGCACAGCGGATCATCGGACAACTTCGATGGAGTAATCCTCTATTACCGGATTTGAAAGAACATCCCGACAGATCTGATTGAGTGCCGGATCGGCGGGATCTGCAGGGCCATCCCACTCAAGTTCGATGGCTTTGCCGACACGGACAGAGAGGGCGCTTTTCATACCGAGGTGATTTAATGCCTGAAGAACGGCCACGCCTTGCGGATCAAGCACGCTTTCTTTCGGCATGATGTGAATAAGAAATTTCGAAGGCATTGCATCTTCATTTTTGCCAAAGTAAGGCTTCCGACAAGGAAAAATCCTCACGTGATTGCTCCTTAAACGACAAAGTCAGAGCCATCTGCGTTTTTTGAACCAGATAACCATGCCAATACCGATAAAAGCCATGCCAGAGAGACAGATAACATATCCAAGGGGATGTGAGAGTTCGGGCATACTCAGCGGTCCCGCCTCAGGATCGAAATTCATTCCGTAGATGCCTGCGACAAAAGTGAGCGGAATAAAAATGGCGGAAATCACCGTCAAGATGCGCATGATATCGTTTGTGCGTTGCCCGACCAACGAGAGATGCGCCTCAGCAAGACCACCGAGAAGCTCACGATAGTTGTCTATAATATCGATGACTTGAATGATGTGATCATGGCAGTCGCGCAGATAGACAAGTGTTGGATCCGAAAAAAAACCTCCCGGGTTCGCGGAGAATGGATGTCAAAAGTTCTCGCAAAGGCCAGGCCGTGCGGCGCACTTCAATCAAAGCCCGCTTAAAACGATAAATTTGATCCATCGAAACCTTGTGGCCCGGGTGAAAAATTTCCTCTTCTACGGTTTCAATGGCCTCGCCGATTTTCTCCAACAGCGGAAAATGGCAATCTATCAGACAGTCGAGCAGTGCGTAGACAAGGTAATCTGCACCGCTGGTGCAAACATGCGGGCCTTTCCTGCGAATGCGTTCCCGCAATGGCTCGAATACATCTGCGTTCGGCTCTTCCTGCAAAGTGACCACAAGATTTCCCTTCAAAAAAATAGAAACCTGCTCGACAGCAACCTCTCCGTCGGCGTTGAGGTAAATCATTCGTGCCGCGATATAAAGAGGGGTTCCATAGTTTTCGATCTTGGGTCTTTGTTCGAGGCTCAAAGCATCCTCCAAAGCCAGCGGATGGAACCCAAAGAGATCACCGAGCTGCGCGATGAGGTCAAGTTTCGAAAGCCCGTCAATATTGATCCAATGCGTCCTCCGATCGTCCGACGAGGGGAGCACTTCGACAAGGCTACCAATCAGACGCTCTTCAACCGATTCAGGACTGTAAGAGATAACACGAATGACAGGATCTCCGAGATAAGAGGTGCGTGGCAGGCGGAGTGTGGCGGGAGCAGTGCCTGGGAGGCCATAATTTTTGCGGTGCATTCTGATTGCTTCCGATCAAGGTTTGTGTTTGTCAAACTGTCCGGTCAATCATTCATTGCTTCCGATGAGTAACTCAGCCCAAAATCACCGCCCTTGTTTCTGCATTGCAGTGCTCCTGTTCGGTGCCATTTCAGTTGCAGGTGCAACGGGACAGACCGTTGCCCTCAAGGTGGAAAGCCTGCGCTGCGAAGGCCGAAGCGACCCGCAAGCGGTTGATACGGAGCGACCGATGCTGAGCTGGCTGATTCTCGCTGAAAACAGCGCAGATCCGCCCAGGGGCGTTGTCCAGACTGCCTGGCAAGTGCTCGCAGCCAATTCGCCGGATGCCCTAGCACGAAACGAGGCGAACTTGTGGGACAGCGGGCGCGTGGAGTCCAAAAATTCCATTCAAAATCCTTACGGTGGAACACCACCGCCCTTCTCTGGAGATTGCTGGTGGAAAGTGCGTGTGTGGGCTAAAGATGTTACGGGAGCAGAGACGGTGACGCCTTGGAGCCGACCTGCTTTTTGGCGACGTGGCGTCTCTCCGGACTTGAAATCGAAGGGATGGATTCGGCTTGAGCCGCCCCCTGCGGATGCAGACGTTTTGTCTGCGTGGGCCGTGCGCAGGGAGTTTATTCTGGAAAAGGAAATCTCACGTGCGGTCGCTTACTACAGCTCAACGGGCTTCTGCGAGTTGTTCATCAACGGAGAGCGCATCGGCGACGGAGCAGGCATGCCTGCCATTGCTGATTTCTACTCTCGAATGTATCATTTAAGCGAGGAAATCACTCGCCGCGTTGCGCCAGGCAAAAACACCATCGGCCTGGCGCTTGGTCCCGGCTGGCTTGCCCATGGTCAGGAGCCTGCAGCATGGCTGTTGCTATTTGTGGATCATCCTGATGGCAGCCGAACATCAATCGCCACAGACAAATCGTGGCGAGGCGCCTACCTACCCTCTCTGGCGTGGCGCGGTCACTCCATGGGAGCTGGCATTACCGAAACCTCTTGGGCGCGGGTGGGTTTTGATGATTCTGGATGGAGCCAGGTTGTGGAAATCCCTCCACTCGGAGGAATTTTGGCTGCCCAAACAATCTTGCCTGCAAGATCTTCCGGTGAAAAACCTGCCGTGTCGGCCACTGAAATTGCCCCAGGGCATTGGCGCTTTGATTTCGGCCAAATTCTTCAAGGCAGACCGCGCATTATTGGAAGCAGCCCGTCCCCTCCTGGCCTTCTCTGTATCCCGCAGCTCCATGGATCTCCCTCTACGGGAATTGGACACTCATGGCGCAGTCGGGGGGAACCGGAAGTCGCTTTTGAACCTCGGTTTGCCATTTCTCGGTTCGACTCAGTAGAAGTGCACGGACTGGCATCTGGGCCAGCTCAGGCAGTTGCGGTGAAAATAAGCGATGACATCAAGATCTCTTCCTCATTTAACTGCTCAAATTCCAGCATTGTCGCGGAGTTCAACGCCCGCCGCGAGGCTCTTGCGGCGGGTTGTTTTGGAGTGCCCTCTGAACTTGACGACGGACCTCTTCCGAGAGGAAGGCTCGCCGGTCGTGCCTCACGCATAGCTGGTGATCTTCTGCTGTTTGACTGTGCGCCTTTAGCCAAGAAATGGTTTGCCGATCTCCTCGACTCCCAGCGGCCGAACGGAAGCTTTCCCGAGTGGGCACCTCCAAGAGACAACCCTGATGAAGCGGACTGGAGATCGAGCCTTTCAGTGGTAACTGTTCCGCTGGCGCTCTATGCCATAACGGGAGATCGGCGAGCCTTGGAGTCTGCTGTGCCCGCAATCAACATGTTTCTCGGTTGGAGCAAAGACAAGTTGGAGGCAGAGTTCGAAGAGGGAGATCTATCCGGAAGAGTTGCTTTAGACCTTACCAAGCTTGCTCTCGATCTCTCCCAGAGGGGAGTTGAGCCTTCCGAAGACGGAGAAGCCAGTCTCGCGGCAGCAAATTTATTCGATCCAGTTCTGGGATCCGCCCCCGGAGCATCACACATTATGCGAATTGGCGGTCTGCGTCCGGACCCGCTTCATCCCGGGTTTAAAAGGGCGTTGATTATGCCCGAATTTGCCGACGGGATGGAATTCGCATCCACCGCCTTTCTTTCCCCGCATGGATGGTTTCGTTGCTCCTGGAACAGACACTCTGAAGGAACAACGAAGACGATTAAGATGCATATCGAAATCCCTCCAAACTCATCTGCGGTGGCAGCTTTACCCTTCAATCCCGAACAATTGACCGAAAAAGGTCAACCAATTGCTGAAGCGACAGGAATTAAGCTGCAAAACAGTCAAGCAACTCGTTCAATTTTTCTCATCGGCTCTGGGATTTACACAATCTCGGCGTCCACCCTTCCGCCCCCTGCAACACCATGATTACATTTGAGAGCATTACAAAGGATTTTGGAAAACTCCGGGCCGTTAACAACCTCAATCTGAATGTCACTCAAGGAGAATTATTTGCATTTTTAGGCCCAAACGCTGCAGGCAAGACCACCACCATCAAAATGATCGCCGGCCTACTTCGGCCAAGTTCCGGAAGAATAATGGTCTGCGGAGTTGATGTCGTCGCGGAGCCACTTGCGGCCAAACGGTTAGTGAGCTATATTCCCGACTTTCCATTTTTATATGAAAAATTAACCCCGGAGGAGTTCGTGCGCTTTGTTGCAGATATTCATGGTATCCATCCAGAAGTTGCGGCTCGCTCTCAAGAAACTCTTTTTCAGCAGTTTCACCTCGTTCAATTTGCAAAAAAGCCGATTGATTCGCTCAGCCATGGCACCCGTCAGCGTTTGGCAGTCTGCGCTGCTCTTTTGCGTCAGCCAAGAGTTCTTATTGTGGATGAACCGATGGTTGGGCTGGATCCGGCCCACGTGAAGATTTTTAAGGACGAACTTCGTGCTCGTGCGCGAGGCGGGACAACAATTTTTCTTTCAACTCACCAACTCTCCATCGCAGCGGAGTTGGCAGATCGGATCGGTATCATATCCAAGGGCTGTCTGACTGCCGTTGGTTCTGTAACTGAAATTTTGAACTTAACGGCCACAAGAAATCTTGAGTCGGCATTCCTCGCGCTCACCGAAACGCCGCACGAAAGTCAGGAAGAAAATTGTTTCGAACAAGAAAAATCTTGACATCCAGTCATCACCTGACACGTAAATGCTCTGTGGAAAGCGCGTTAAAATAACGCGTTGGTAACTGCTCAGGTAGCCGCCCGCCTTGGGGCGGCCACCTGTGAGTGAATGGCGGGACGCACGCACCCGACGCGTGGGCGAGACTCACGAGGTGTTGACCGCTGGCACGAAGGGGGTGCCGAAGAACACGCGCTGCAACGC
>CALDSX010000089.1 GCA_937924445.1 uncultured Chthoniobacterales bacterium | reverse complement strand
AGCTGAGTCAACACAAATCGTCCAGAATTCATGCAGAAAAGGATGACGTTTTTTCAAATGCGTCACAGTGCTTTTCTGTTGCAACACCCACATATTGAACGCTTTGCGCCTATTCATTTTCTTCTTAACCGGACATCCGTGAGTTAAAGCCATAATTTCGCCTTTTGTAGTGAGATCGACCACTCCAATAATCCCCTTCTGAAAGAGTCCACCGCTGGGGGGGGGATTTACTGCTGGTTCCAAGAAGGATTGTTTTATTTCCAAGATTTCCGGCGATTCCACCGGAGCTTGGGGTATGGTTTCGTAGGTGTAGACTGGCATTTCTCTGACTTGGCTAAGGTTAAATGCTGGAGCAGCAGATCGGATCTTGCAAGTGTGTAATCTGTTGCGGTAATCACCGGATCAAAAATGGTTTGCTTTAAATATTCCGTGCGCTCGTCGGTGGTGGTGCGCGAACGGGGTGCCATGCGAGGGGACCAAATCGAATTAAGATAAGTTACCAAACGAGCGGTTGAAAAGCGAAATGAATTTGTGTAAGATACCTCTCGCATCGGGCTCCTTCGGGAAACTCTTTTTGCGGTGGTCACTTAAAAACGCATGTCAACAACTCCAGCAGTCAACGAGTTTAATCTCCATTTCCTAGATTATTGGAGAGTCATCCGCGTCCGTTATGGCATCATTCTACTGGCATTTTTCCTTGTGGTCATAACGACGGGCGTCTACACTTGGTTCCTTCCGAGGCAATATCGCTCTTCGGTTTACATGCAGGTTCAGTCGCGTTTAATCGACATGCCTATATTTGGGCCTGACGATTCTACGGGGCAGCGATTAGTCGACCCAGTCTTTGCAAACACCCAATATGAAATAATACAGCGTCGCGACATTCTGCTTCCCGTGATCCGCGAGCTAAATCTTACAGAGCGCTGGGGCGAAAAGGGTTTGCCAATGGCTGAAGAAGTGGCCATTCTTAAACTGCGCGGAATGTTGACTGTAAGGCCGGTCCGCAATACCGACCTCCTGCAGATAGACATCTACAGCACGGATCCTAAAGAGGCTGCGGAGATAGCCAACAAACTGGCCGACATCTACATCGAAGTTCGCTCCAAAGTTCATCGTCGCAGCATGGGTGGTGCTCTAGGCACTCTTGAACAAGAGGTTGCCAAGCAGGAAGAAGAGGTTCGCAAGCGATACAACGCGATGATCAAAGCAAAAGAGGAGGCGGGCATCACCGATCTCGGGGCAGAGAGCGAGTCTGACCCCGTTCTTGTGATTGATCGCTTGTACATGGCTAAGGCAGAGGAAGTAAACCAGGCACGCTCTCTGGCCACGCGAGATGAAGCTCTTATCAAACAGATCCAAACTCTGAGCGGTGAGGAGTTGATGCGGGCACTCACGTCACTACAAATTAATGACCCTATCGTAGCCAAAAATCTTCCACTTTATCAGGACGCAGTGGCGATGGAAGCCCGGCTTCTGAACTCTGGTCTTGGGCCGAAACATCCTCGTGTTCTGGAACTTAAAGCCCAGGCGGATGTCATCCTTCGACAGCTCAACGAACAGGTAGATAGTATCGTCAAATCTATTCAGTCACGACTCGATGTATCGAAAGAAAATGTTCGTCAACTCGAAACCCAACTTGCTGAGCTTGAAAAAAAACAGCGGGATACAAAAAATCTAAGCTCCGAATATGCCCGCGCCAAAAACGACTACAATGAAGCCCGACGTATTTTGGAAGCAGCAAAGATGCGTCTCCAAACAAAAGGCATGGACAGTGCTATGCCGCTCACTCCGGCCACGATCTGGGAGCGCGCGGTTGAGAGCAGTTTTCCAGCCAAGCCGAATGTCGTACTCAACATGGTGCTCGGTGTGATCGTTGGCCTAATCGTCGGTGTCGGTCTTGCGTTCTTCATCGAATATCTTGATACAAGCGTCAAAACAATGGAGGATGTCGAGAGTCTCTTGAAAGTGCCCGTACTCGCTATCATCCCGAAAAATGTCGCTCTTTTGCACCTGACACCATCAGAGACTCCCGATGCGGAAGCCTATCGAATCTTGAGAACCAATATTGAGTTCAACCGCAAAAATGCCGACGCAAATTCGATCACATTCGTCAGTGGCGGTGCTGGCGAAGGCAAATCGACCACACTTTGCAACCTCGCCTACATTTGCGCGCAGGGTGGTTATACGGTTCTTATTGTGGATGCTGACCTCCGTCGCCCTGTTCAGCACCGGCTTTTCGGCATAAGCAATGATATCGGCTTGTCGAATTATCTCACGACCAATATCGGACTTGAGGAAGTGGTCTTTCAAACGCCAGTCGAAAATCTCTATCTGATGCCATCTGGTATATTGCCTTCGGATGCTGTAGGAATTCTCAACTCCCAACGGATGTCAGATATGGTGGCCGACGTTAAGTCGCGGTTTGATCTGGTGTTTTTCGATAGCCCACCTGTCTTGGGGGTAAGCGATGCCTCTGTTCTCGCTAGCGAAGTGGATCTTGTGATCTTCGTTATCCAGCATCGCCGTTTCCCCCGCAAGATGCTGCTACGCGTCAAGCAATCTGTCATCAACGTCGGCGGTAATATCCTTGGAGTTGTGCTCAACAACGTGGATGTCAAGCACGATCCAAATTACGGCTACTACACTAATTACTACGACTATTACGCCAAGCCAACCACAAAAGAGTCAAGGCCACCCGTGATCGGAGCGGTCTCCAGTAACAGCGAATCCAGATCCGGAGGAGAGGATTATTAGAATGAAACGATTAAAAATAGCGACCTGGACCGTTGTTATCTCTCTTTTTACAGCCTCGATCTTGCCCTCTTTTCCCCAAGATGGGAGAGCACCTAGACTTCGCATCGGGGATATCTTTGAGCTAAGTATTGGAGGGGTGCCTAACGAAGAAATACCGATGATCAACAAAGTCTACACAATCGGCGAAGACGGCTCGATCAACTTATCCTATATAGGCCGAGTGTACGTTGCCGGCCTCACTGTCACAGAAGCGCAACAACGAATTGAAGGGGCTTTCCGAAGCGCTCAAATCTTTACCAACCCAGCTATATCCATCAACATGAGTGCCGCCCGCTTTGTCAACGTGGAGGGGGCCGTCCGAGCTCCGCAGCGGGTTCCCTACACGTCAGATCTTACTCTCATGGGTGTCATCTCTGCTTGTGGCGGTTTTAATGAATTTGCGAACCAAAAGGAAATTACTTTGTCCAGAGAGGGAAGCACGATGAAGTTCAACGCAAGGGACTTGCGTAAAAACCCCGCTCTTGACCCCAAACTTCAGCCCGGCGACAAAATTTCAATTCCGCAGGCGTGGTGGTGAGTCTTCGACTGCGTCGCGAGCAAATCGGTTATCAGTCTGGCGGAGCTATTTGTCAGGAGGCTCTATTCGGGGTTGAGTTTCTTCGCCGACTTGGAAAGCTCAGGCTCCGTGCTCGTTGTCGGCACATTTCTCAATTTACCGGTTCACGCGCTTCTCAGCGCCGAGGGTTCGGTTTGGATTTTTGCGATTTCCGTGAGTATGTCCCGGGTGATGATCCTCGGCAGCTTGACTGGGCGCTTTTTGGAAGAACCGACCGGCTTTTCGTCAAAATCTTTGAGGAAGAAGGCGACGTAACGCTCCATGTTTTGATTGATTTTAGTCGCTCAATGCGTTGTGGAGATCCTCTCGACAGTAAGCCAGACGCTCTGAACTCAAAAATGGGCCGGGCGTTGCGTTGTGCTGCGTCTGTTGCGTATATTGCTCTCGGAGGGCTCGCCCGGGTGCAAGTGCACCTCTTCGACAGCAGCATCTTTTGCTCGTCGCGTCTGTTGAGAGGGCCATCAGCTTTTGCTCAGCTGCTGGAGTTTCTCAGTCTGAAGGTGAAGAGAAAACAAGTCGGTTCGGAAAGAACCGATCTTTCCGCTGTTGCCAGGGACTTTTGCAATCGTCAGGCTGGCACAGGCATCTGTCTGCTCGTAAGCGATCTGCTAGACCCGTCGTGGCAGAGGGCACTTTCGATTTTGCTCCAACGCCGACATGAACTTTATCTGTTGCAAATCTGTGGTGCGGATGAACTTTGCAACTTTGAGCCGGGGATGGTGGAATTGGTAGATGTAGAGACAGGTCAGTCACGCCTGTTGCTCCTTGACTCGATAACAATGGAAGAGCAGCGGAGGCGAATGATCGCATTTCGTGACGAAGTTGCGACTTTTTGCGCGGCTAACAAGATCGGCTGTTCGCGGCTTTATCCCGGTGAGCCATTTGAAGAGGTGGCATTCCGAACACTTCTTGAATCAGGATTGGTGAGAATGAGGTAGGCAAATTTTCTTCTTATTCGTGTGAGATGTGAGCGTCGTTGTGCTGAGATAGGAATCCGACCTGTGCGTCGGGTTCCTCCCACAGACGCTGGAGAATTGAGAGGGTACTTTTTGTTTGCGATGTGCTTAATAGATAAACCGTACCACGCCCGGACGGATTTTGTTCTCTATCTTTCAAGAAAAAACTTTCTGTCTGGCGAGCGACAGCTTCGCCTGTTTCGATGAGCGTCACGTCTGGGCCAGCCGCTGCGGCTATTTGATGTGCAAGAAAAGGGAAATGCGTGCAGCCGAGAACCAAGACATCTGCACCTTGGGAGACGAGCGGTTGAACATACTGCTCGATCAAAGCGTAGGTTGCAGGAGAGTCGAGATCTCCCCTCTCAACGGCGGCTACAAGACCGGGGCAGGGCATAGTGAGGACGGTGAAATCGGCGCCGAAACGGTCAAGTAAGGCGGCAAATTTCGCGCTCCTCAACGTGCCCGTTGTTGCCAACACGCCAATCACCCGGCTGCGTGTTGCTTCAGTGGCAGGCTTCACCGCTGGCTCCATGCCGACCACGGGAATTTGCATTTCGGCCCTTAACGCGGCAGCAGCGGCGGCGGTGGCAGTGTTGCAAGCGATAACAACTGCTGCAGCACCCTTCTTTGCGAGCCTGCCCGCAAGAAACCGCGACCGCTCCAGGATCTGGTTGGCTGGTTTTTCTCCATAAGGAACCCATGCTGAATCAGCGATGTAAACAAGGTCGCGCCCAGGCAAACGTCGCCGGATCGCCTTAAGCACGGACAAACCACCAACGCCTGAGTCAAAAACGCCTATAAATCCGGGGTGCGGATCGGTCATTGAGCGGTAGAAGTTTTCCCTCCCGGACATGGAGAAGCGCAAGTTCAATACTTGCGGGCGCAAGCCCTTCGATGGCCGCAAGCGCATCGCGATAGCCAAACAACTGTGGTGCATAGCGCTCCGCGATTTCCTCCGGCGGGGCGGTATCGGTCTTAAAATCCACGATGAGCGCCGAGTTAGCCCGCCCGTCCGCATCATGCCGGACGATAACACGATCAAAAACGCCGCTTAACCATTCACCTCGGTTATTTTTCTTTGGCCTAATCCATTCGAATGGTGCTTCCCGCAGAAGGCGGTGTTTTTTATTTGGGCGCTGGAATACGCTCTCAAAAATCTCCTCTTGGCAGAGACAGTGAAAGACAAGTTCGCCAGATAATCTGTCGCTCCAGTTGTGGTTCAATAAAAAGTTCTCTAAGCTTTGCGGGATGGCATCGAGCCATTCAATTCGTGAAAAGAGATCGTGAACGCTCAGCCCCAGTTCGACTCCGGCCGTGCCAAAGTTCTTCCAATTGACGGTTTCTAATGCCGCATCGGGATGCGCCATCGATGAATGGCTAACTCGCCGGAGTCGCGTGCGAAGTTTGGTGGGGTCTAGCTCGGTTCGCTGTCGAGGAGCTGACGCAGCGACTGGCATTAGCATTGTGTGTGCGCTAAACCAGTCTGAGTCGCCAAATTCCAGAGTGTTAGAAAGCTTACCAAAACGGGCCGCTAGAAAATCCGCCGCATCCAGCAGTGGATTGTCGTCTGTCTTCTGCTCTTTTCCCGAGCCCGGCTTTTCACAGAAAACGTGCAATTCGCGCCTGGGGCGAGTGAAGGCCACATAGAGAAGTCGGAGCATGTCACTTGCCATTTGGGTTTGAGCATTCAGACGGAACTGCCGCAGTGCGGTATCTGCCATGACGAACTCTTTCTGTGGCAATTCGATGACCGCAGTGGGTTCTCCATTTTGATCGCGCATCACGTGAATCTCGCCACCCTTGGGCCCTTGTTGGCGCGTCGGCGTGACTGGAACGAAAACGACATCGAATTCTAAGCCTTTGGCTTTGTGGATTGTCATCACCGCAACTGTGCCAGGCGCAGCGCGGTAGGGTGTCTCGAGTTCGGCAAGCCACTCGAGAAAAGTGTCCGGGTCGCTCGCGCATGAGGAGTCAAAGTCTGCCGCCGCTGCGAGGAGGTCAGCCAAGCGACCGATATTGAAGGCGTCGAGATGGTTGAATTGTGGAGCGAAAAAACGTCGTAAGGTCGGCTCAAATCCGTCGGATCGCAACGCTTCCCGCAGATTGTCCGATGCCGTCAGCCGCTCGTTGGATACTCCGTTTGCAAATGGTGTCATTCGCAAAAACTCAAAGGCGGCTGTGTCGCCCGGGTGTGCTGCAATCCGGACGATAGCTTGCACAACCGCGCCCAAATCGTTGTCCAGAGCTGGAGAACCAGTGCCCTCACCCGAACAGGGAATCTGTTGTTGCCGAAGGAGTTGCGTCCACTCCCTTACTTCCCGGTTAGTGCGGCAGAGCAGTGCGCACGAGAGACCACGTCTCCAGGGTTGGAGCGTGTTGAGCCGGTCGAAAACGGCCTGGTGAATTTGGGACAGATAGTCTGATTGGGCAGACTCTGTTTTCGTGTTGGCGGGGCTGTCTGTGGCGTCATCCTCTTCGGCTGTGGAGGTTTTTTTGTCGAAAAAAACGATCCTTGCGTAGCCATTTAGCTCTGTACGACCGGATTGGTGAGTAATCCATGTATGCTCCCACTCATCCCGAGCTGCTTTTGGGAAAAAATCCGGAATAGACTTCGGGCAAAAGATCTCGTTGATGGCCTCGACGATAGGTGGCGTGAGCCGATAGGTGGTGTCGAGGTGCCGCAGGGTAATCGCCGGCTGTTTTGTGCTCCTGTTGTAGCAGGTCAGGATGTGATGAAATAGTCCGGGGTCACCGCCACGAAAGCTGTAGATGGCTTGCTTGACGTCGCCCACAGCGAAGAAGGAGCGGTCGCCGGTTAAGTTTTGGATGATTTCGTCAACGAGGTTTTGCAAAGCCTTCCACTGCGAACGACTTGTGTCTTGGAACTCATCGAGAAGCCAGTGATCAATTGCACCGTCGAGGCGGTAATCTAACAACCTAACCTGCGTGAATCTCTGCGGATGGAGTAGCGCGGGGAGGTCGGCAAATGCCAAACCGCCTGCTGCCCGAATTTCAGGGTCATGCAACGCTTCATAAACAGAGAGAAAATAGGAAACTCCCCGCGTGCGCTCAAGTCGCCTATTGAGTTCGGACCCAACTATTGTCCGCAGAAGTTTTGCCACAGCTTTTGCCAGATCTCCCTTGAGCGAAATGGTTTTGCGCGCATATTTAAACGATGCGTTACCCTCTTCGAGGCTGTCAATGAGGGGCAAAAGGCGTTCGGTGAGAAACTTAACGTTCCTATTTGCCAAACTGGCGCCGGACCGCCACGAGGCGAGTTCCTCCAGACTGCGGTTGAAGGCTTCGAGGGCACGTTTGTCTTCTATTTGGTCGGCCAGTTTGGAGGCCTGCGTGCAAATCTCCTCAAAATTGTGATCGGGCGTATTAAGATACCATGGACATCCGGTTGGCCAGATCGATTTGGTGTTGCCCCACTTGCAGGCCGTGCCGCTTTCTAAAAATAGCGCATGATATTCCTCGATCAACTTCATTATTTCGCTGGCAACGTTCAGGCGCGCCTCTCCATGAGAATAGGCTTCAAACGCCTCAAACAGCGCCTTTTCCACCTCACCCTGCTGCCTGAGGAGGTGGCGTAGCACACGATGACGTGCCGCGCTCTCCGCCGCGCCTTGGAGAATCTCAATCACTCCAGGGAGGCCGAGTTCCAAAGCAAATGCACGCACCATGCGAACGAAAAAACTGTCAATTGTGCCGAGGCGCAGCCTCCCGGCGTTTCGAACCAACCGTTCGAGGGCGTCCAGAATCTTCTCTGTCGTGATTTCACCTGGTTCGGCATCCGGAAAATACTCCACTGCGCGGCGGGGATCATCCGCCAAATCACACAACAACCTGATAATGCGGTCAAGAAATTCATTGGCAGCTTTACAGGTGAAGGTAAGCGCCACGATGCGCCACGGCTCGACTCCCAGCAGCAGAAGACGGACATAACGGGCAGCCAGTTCACGGGTTTTACCCGAACCGGCCGAGGCGCTAACCATTTCGTTGCGGGGCGGGTTCATGAGAAAGATTTGGTCGGAGTCGGTTAACGGAGTAGTTCGGGTGGATTGTCTGGACGGAGGTCGCGCAGAAGAAAGTTCTCAAAGTCGCATGCGTCGCCATTTTGCCAGGCAAAGAGAAGATTTCCATGTTGGATGTCGGTGATGATTCCCTCAGCGCACTTCATGGCAGAGCAGGTGAGATCGCAGCAACCCTCAAAATCTACAATGGCGGTTTCGGAGGGTTCGGCGGGCGCGTTGAGGTAACAGGCCTTAATGCTGGTTGCCTCAGGGAAAAGTGTTTTTACTGCGGCGGTATAAAGCGGAAGTTGAAGGTCAATCCAGCGCTTTGTTTTCGTTTTGTTATTCGACGTGATGTCCACACGGCAGTAATTTGGCCAGTTTTCCGCCTCCGGCCAGTTTCTCAGGTGGGTTTCAATCGGTTTTTGCGCCTTGCCGGTTTTGTAGTCGAGAATCCGCCACTCGCCAGTCTTCTCGTTCTTTTCGATGCGGTCAATTGTGCCGCTGATTTCCACTGTCGCCGCTGTAAGTATGTCCCGAGGTAGTTTGAACTTGAACTCTGCATGAACGATTTTCCAACCTTGCCTGCGGGACGCAGCTTCAATATTTGCTACGGTAAAGAGGCGGTTCTTTAGGTTGGCAGCTTGGATACGCAATGGCAGTCCTGGCTTTTTTCCAAAATGGCGCTCAACCGCGCATTCAAGCAAGCTGCTCAATATGCTTGCGATCTCTTTAGCGTCAGTCAGGCTACTGGCAGACTCATCGTCGCAAAAGCACTTCATGACAGTATGAAACAAAGAACCGGCTGATCGCAAATCAGCCTCGATTGGTGCCGGGTCGAAAGGCCCTTCCATTGCGAGTTGATGTCGAAAATGGAAAAGCAACGGATCGGACAAGAAATCGCGAAATGCCGTCACTCGGAGACGCTTAGCGGGGGGGCGCAAAGGCACGCGCAACTTCCAGGCTGGGGAACGTGGCGGGGTCTCAAGCGGTGGAGAAGTTTCGCGAAAAAGACAACGCATCATCGCAGTCAACCGATCGCGTTGCGTTTGCATGAGCAACCGGCTTGGGAGCAACGGTTCACCATTTTGGGAGCTTTTAGACAGATGAAGACGCAGTCCTTTGCCGCATTTGCCGAGAAGTTGCCTGAGGAGCACCGCGTCGCGGGCATGCCGCATAGCGTTTGTTTGCAGTCCGAGGCGTTGTTTTAGTGCGTCGGGCAGGAATGGATGGGCGTCCACCTGATCGGGCAGCAGTCCATCGTTCGCCCCAGCGACAATCAGGAATTGGGCCGGCAGCCAAGCGGTTTCGAGCCAGCCGTTTAGTTCGACGAAATTAGAATCAGGCACGGCAGAGGGAATGCGCTGGGAGGCTATCGAGCGGATTGCGGCAGGGATTAACGCCTTTTGGAAACACTCGCCGGGTTTAATTCGACAGTTTTGGACCAGGTCTACGAGGATTCGCAGAATTTCTATTTCCTGGGGTGGCAATTTGGCGTTGCCTGATGGCCAGACCCATTCGATGAGAGTCATCGGGTTATCTTTTTCGTTCAAAGCGTTTTGCAGTGAGTCAAATGCAGAGCGAATACCACCGCTGCCAAGCGCCACCACTGCCTCGAGATCAACCGGAATTCGTTCTCTTGCCATATTATCAAGAAATGAAAGAAAATCACTCGGCTGCATGTTGGCTTCCTCAGCGAGGCGCCTCAAGACCGCCGGATGACGCGCCGCTGCAGCGGTGTTGCGCATCGAAGGATCGGACTGCAATGAAGCAAGAAGTTCAATTGCCTGAATCGGGGCAGCGCGCGAGACAGGGATGCCTGCCGGGTCAAACAGCACCGCTCCTCGCTGTTCAAACTCCGCCACGAAGCCCGGTGCCAAGGAGGGATCGCATATAGCCAAATCGGGCGTTTCAATTCCTTGCTCCAACGCCACGGCCAAGTCTTCAGATGCTGCGAAAGCCATGGCACGAGGATTATCAGAAACGGTTATTTGATCGACCTCGACAGGTAAGTTGGCTTTCGTCCAAAACTCGACATTCGGCATGCCGTAAGGGTCGAATGCCACCGCTTCGGGCTGGGAAAAACCTGGGGTGAACAAAAGAACCGACACCTGCGTTGATGCGGGAAGCACTTCGAGCATTTTGCGGATAACGGGTGGATAGTGTAAGAGACCGGCAAGAACCAGACGAGCGGGAGGGAGGGCAAGACCACGAGCGATTTGCAGCTTCCCGGCGGTTGGAGGTTTAAGCCCTGCCTCGGACAAGATTCTTGATGCACTTTTTGCCAAACTAGTGATCTGGTTCCAACGCGACACTTCGTCGTCTTGATCTTGAAGATGGCGAACGGCGTCAAGGAGCCCGGTTGAATGCTCTTTGGCCGGGTCTAGACCAACTTCCGCGAGCTCATCGCATAAATTAACGAACAACTCTGCCAGCGCAGAGAGTTGGCGCGTAGTCCATCTGATCTTCGGGGGAATCTTCCCATCCGCAGTTGTCACCCGATCGTCCTCCTCGCGGGTGTCGAGGTGCGGAAAAATCTTGTCCACATCGGTCCGTTTGGCAGCTTCAAGCGCGTGCATCCACGCGAGGCGCCATTCTAGGCCGGTTGCTGTGTCGGGGGTCGTTTGTTGGGCTAGTAACGCGCCTGGTGTTAAAACTTTTGGAGCCAAAAGCGCTCGGCCATCTTTTGAAGCGCAGAGGGCGAGTTGTTCGCGCAGGAGGCGGCCCGCATTTCTCGTGGGCACGAGAACAAGCCAGCCGCTGAAGTCGAGAGACGTCTGTTTACCCGTCAGATTCAACATCCAGTTTGCCACCTGCAGAGTAAACGGTTCCTGACTGTTAAACTTTACGAGTTCCGGGTTGTTCATTTCATTCTGCTCAATCACGGATAACTTAGAGAATTATAATCCGCAAGGAAACTGAGGGTGTGAGATGTGGAAATAAAGGTGGCGCGGAAAGCAAAGGCTAGGGGAGCTGGTTTTTTGTGAGTGCGCGAAGAGTTCAGTGGTGCGTCTGCAGATTGATTTTACTCTCGGGCCAAGCCCAGCGACGCGGAGGACCTCATGCAGCCTCCTTCCAGGTTGATCTTTTTTCCGACCGATCGCACCCCGACGGCGTCCTGTATTTAAGGGCTTGATGCAGTTTCCAAGGATCGAAGTCGGACAACCATTTACCCACTGCCATCTCTAATTCTCTGACCTTCTCGTGTTCCTGCAGAGATACCCTCTCCACTGCTCGCCAGGCTCGTTCAATGAACACGTTGCACATCCCCCTCCTTTTTTCTCTCCGCGCTCACACCGGCCCTGCTGCTTTCCACAGCCGCAATCCATGCCCTACCGGGCAACTAGCCAGCCTTTTCATCGATATTGAAAAGGCTCTGACCCCCTTCCGATGGCTTCCAGAACCGTCTCGAAGTCCTCCAAGGTCTCTACGCAAAAGGAGTCTTCTAGTGTGTCGGAGAGCTCTCAATAAATCACCGCGCGGGTGTTTTAGCCCATGATCGCCGCAAGACACCCAAACCAACGCGGCATCGGAGTGAAAATTTCCCGGATCGCCTTGAGCGCTCCCCATGTCTTGAACTCCAGACGGTGGTCTCTTCTCCTTTGTTTCATGTCACTGCGTCTTTGGGTTATACCCCAGATATTGAAAAAATGTAACTGCTCAGGTAGCCCCATGGTGGGGCTACCTGAGCAGTTACGCGGCATGTAACGAATGCTGGCACAATTCTGCGCTCGCTTTACCTGCCTCGAACCCCCTCGTGAATCTGTGAAACTCGGAATCGGACTCTATCGCCACCAGCTCGACGACGAGCACTTCGCCTTCGCGCGTCAGGCAGGCTGCACGCACCTCGTTGTGCATCTCGTGGATTATTTTCGCGAGTCGCGTGAGAATCGTCCCGGCGATCAGCCTACGGGCGACCTGCGAGGTTGGGGACGCGCTGGCGACGCGAAGCGGCTGTGGAACGTGGACGAGCTGAAGGCGCTTGTTGCGAAGGCCCACAATCACGGGCTGGCCATCGCAGCCATCGAGAATCTCGACCCGGCGCACTGGCACGACGTGCTGCTCGACGGCCCGCGCAAGGCCGAGCAGCTCGCCAATATCGCACGGATGATCGAGGCGATGGGAGAAGCTGCTATCCCGTGCCTCGGCTACAATTTCAGCCTCGCTGGGGTCGCGGGGCGAGTTCGTGGAGCGTTCGCGCGCGGGGGAGCGATGGCCGTGGGGATGGATGGCCCGGTGGACGACCCGGTGCCCAATGGCATGGTTTGGAACATGGTCTATGACGAATCTCCTCCCGTCGGTCACCAGCCCGCCATCTCCCACGAGGAACTTTGGCGGAGGCTCGACGATTTTCTCTCCGCCTGCCTGCCTGTCGCAGAGCGCGTCGGCGTCGTCCTAGCCGCCCATCCCGATGACCCGCCCCTGCCCTTCGTTCGCTCCACCCCGCGCCTCGTTTATCAGCCCGCGCTCTATCAGAAACTCATCGACCTGCACGCGAGCCCGTCCAATCAGCTCGAATTCTGCATCGGAAGTATCGCGGAGATGAGCGAAGGTGACGTGTATTCGGCCATCGACGCCTACAGCCGCCAGGGGCGCATCGCGTATGTCCATTTCCGAAACGTCGCGGGTAAGGTGCCGCATTACCGCGAGACGTTTATCGACGACGGCGACATCGATATGGCGCGCGTCGTCGGCATTTTGAAGCGCAATGGATTCGACGGGGTCCTCATCCCCGATCACGCGCCGCAGATGAGCTGCCCGGCTCCGTGGCACGCGGGAATGGCGCACGCTCTCGGCTACATGCAGGCACTGCTGAAAACCGTCTCCCCAGCACCGCCCGCCACCCCATCAACCCAAGCCTCCGAACCCCAACTCGATTCACCACCGCACTAGTGAGATACGTTAGCATCTACCACGCGAATCTCAATTATGCATTTCTCCTGCCGGAGAAATACGAGCAGCTGATCCGTGCGTCCTAGGTATCCTCGATGGACACGCGAAATTTGGCAGCGACGCGCGTTTCGTTTTTGAGGCGAGCGGCTTTACCATCGACGTGATGGCGAAGAGGGCATCGGACGTGCTCGCCAAGCTGTGCAAGGCCCTCGAGAGGGGCCAATGAGAATTCATGGGGGCCCCGTATTCGCACCCGATCATGGCCAACATCCCGGAGAGGGATGGCTTCTGGTCATGCGAATTTTCTCAGCTAGCCTACGAGCGCCACCTCGGCACCCGCATAGAGAGCTGGTGGAATCCCGAATGCACATGGATGCAATGGGTTCCGCGCACTTTCCGCCGCGCCGGCGCGAAATACCTGACCCTCGACTTCTAGAGATACATGACCTGCAACGACCCCGAATACGCATGGGTCGATAAAAACCGGGCGAGCGATATCTATGGGGGAGGGCACATGCCATGGTTCGATCTCGATCCCGACTGATAAAAAAGGACTGTCCCTTTATACACCCTGCGTGTAGGCGTTATCGGTGCAGAGGTTGAGCATTTTTGAAGAATTATTTCGGTTCAGATTTTTGCTCCCCAAGCGAACTAATTCTACCTGCAGCATAGAAGCACTTAGCCGAAAGCACTAGCATCGCTGCGGAAAGCATTAGCCGCATTAACCACGGTTGCGGAAGTTCAATGAATGCAAAACCCAAGGCAAGAAAACAGCCGATTACTCCCATTGTTGGGAGAAGAAATGGCAATAGTCTTTTCAATTTCCAATCGCTCCCATCCCAATAGAAAATCCTGCAGAAAAAAACGCTGCACCAGCAAGAGAAAGTCCCAAAGGTGTTGTTATTGGAAAGGGAATGGCAGCTAAAGCGAAGCCAGCACTAGTAAATGCTGCGATTGTGCTGGGTTTTGTCCAATAATTTTGCTCCTCGCCACACAACCCCCATGGGTCGGTGAACCTGCCCGGATTATTGGAGACATACCGATACAAATTCCCATCCCCGGCATCGAAGCGGATGGGGTCGGTTTGGAGGAAGCGGCCGAGGGTGGGGGAGTAGGTGCGGTGGCGGTAGTCGTAGAGGCGGGCGAAAGGGAGATGTTCTCTTCCGGTAAAGAGGAACCGGGTTTTGAACGCGCTCTCGGGCACAACTGTTCCAGTGGCAGGATTGTAACCCTGCACCGCACCAAAGGCATCGTAAGTGTAACTCTCAATCGCCGCACCAGCGGCGTTGGTCAGCATAACCGTGGATCCCACCGCGTCCTGATGATAGTAGTGCACACCCGTGGCATCTCTCTGCACCAACAACTCGTCAAGCTCCGCTCCATGGACGTAGGAACGATTCAACCCACCAGTGGCG
>CALDSX010000088.1 GCA_937924445.1 uncultured Chthoniobacterales bacterium | reverse complement strand
TCGGCACCCCCTTCGTGCCAGCGGTCAACACCTCGTGAGTCTCGCCCACGCGTCGGGTGCGTGCGCCCCGCCATTCACTCACAGGTGGCCGCCCCAAGGCGGGCGGCTACCTGAGCAGTTACTTATTTTTATATTTTAGCTCCCCAAGCGGCTTTGGGCCATTCAAAGATCTCTAGCCCGAATTTCTCACACCTGTTCTACTGCGGCTGGTTCTTTTCCGTTGTGGCGGTGTTGCGCTTGCCTGCTCTTTGGCCGGTGCGTGCCCACACAGCCCTTTGTCTCTCTCCGCACCCCTCTTAACCACGCCGTGAAATCTTTGCGCCGCGTCGCGAGAGGTGTGAAACAAGGGGGCTAAGGGGAGATTTCCTGCGGTCCACGTTGGCGTTCCCATCGGATAGAAGAAGTGCGCGAGGAAAACTTTTCCAGTGTGGAGGCGGAGGTTAAAGTCCCCGAACCGCGAAGTTCCAACGCGTCGCCTTTAAAATCACGATTTCGATAGAGCACCAGGTTCCATCCGGCTGGGATGAGCCATCTCGCTGAAGAAATCATCTTGGAAAACCCCGCTCTCCCTTCGTCATCCCGTCCTTCGCGAAGATCCGGGATATCCTGCCCAAAAACAACCGTCAACCGTCGCCCGGCGAAGCTTTCCCGTTCATACAGGCGTGCGAAAGCTCCTTCAGTGGTCGAAAGCTGCCCCCCAGTAATCTCCCAACGCAGCGATGAGATGTTTCGACTGTAGAGCCCAAGATCGGGAATTTCGACTCGGTATCCGGTGCCCTGAAGTTCGAGGCAGGGGCCCTCGAAATTTTTGTCCAGAAACAACGCGCAAACTCGGCCTGGCGGAAGCTTGTAGATCAACGACGCCATTCGGTTATCAAATTTCTCGAGTGTCGCCTCATTCGATTGTGGAGTGAAAACTTTCTGATCTCCTTTGAAGTGCCTGTCGCTAAAGGCTCGCAGATATTCGTCGCTAGCACTGACCGATTGAATACCTGCAAATAGCCCGATGAGGGTGGCAAATTGAATAAGAAGTCTTTGGGCCGGGTAAACCATGAGCGGACTCGGTTTGTGAAAAAGTTATTTTCAGCAGGAATTCTAAAATAGCGCTAATACTCTCGGCCTACCACTCTCGCTGAACTTATTACGCTGCCTCTCAAAATCTGGGAGGATTCTCATTTGCATGGGCCGACCAAAGAAGATCCAGCGGATCGCCGAAACGCGCTTTCGCCAGATCGAAAGATCTGGCGGCTGCGGAGGCGATTGATTTTCCCCGCTGCCCACGGCCCGCTTTGAAGAAAGGCAAGAGGGCGCGTCCGGCATCGATCAGCGCGGTCTCTGTGGCGTGATCAAACGTAAACCGTGGCGGGTCTCCTTTGTCGAGCGTTTCCGGATTAAGAGCCAGATCAAGCGCTTCGGTAAGGTGCGGACGACGGATTGGCACTGGTAACGCTCCATGAGCTGCGCAGGAAGCTAACGCCGATGCATCGCGGCACTGTTCAGAGCAGAAAAAAACCACGTCGCAAAGAGCGAACAAATCTTCATCCGAAAGACCTAAGGGTGTGAGAGTCACGCCCAACTCGGGTTGATCGAGCTCGATCAACGCCGCATCCTCCAGTAAATCCTTCGTGGCATGAAGCAGGATATTCCAGCCTAGATAGGCTAGAAGCCTTGCCGCACGGATTATCTCAGAGAGGCAAGCCCCATCAATGGCCCAAAAGCAAAGCAACGGCAACTTTTGCCTGACACCTCCTCTGCGCCAGGCAGCGGGAAGCTCCACGGTTGCGGATTTTACCCGGCTAGAGAGACCAGTCGTCGAGAGAGAGAACGACGGGGCAAACAGCCGGACTTTGTGAGCTTGAGCACGAAATACTCCGGCAAGCGGTTCTGCCGGGTTATTCTGCAAGTCATGTAGAACTCGTCCGCCACGAACCAGAATCCGGTCGCTCGCAACAAGTCCAGCCTTCAGAAAAGAGAAGCGACCGAAAAATTCTCCAGTTCCCGGCGTAAACCATGATTTATCGAGACCTAGCAAATCAAAAAAAGCCGCTTCAGTCAGGCCGTGGTATCTGGAATCAACCACAGGCACCGCAGCGCACAGAGGGAGAAGTTCCTGTTTTATCAGAGCTGCGATCAGCGCCGTAGGCCAATCCAAAGGTAGGATCACCTGTGGTGACGGACGCAGCCGACGAACAATCTCGACGACACCCCGGCAAAACAACGCGCAACGTCGAACGGCTTGTGCCCCGGAAAAGCCCTCCACGCGATAGAAAGTCGCAGTTTCGGCGAATTCAGAATGCCAGAGGTGGATCAAATCTGTCGTGCCCCGGCGTCGGGTCTTCGACATTGCAAATCTCTCACCCTCCCACTCGAAGGTAGCGACTTCCTCGGCGCCTTGCGGTTTTTCGCCTGGGCCTGGCAGGCCGTTATGCGGAACAATGGTGGCCACACGGTGGCCGAACGAGCGCAGGGAGGTCTCCAGCGCACCCGCCTCGCGGGCCACCACTCCGCTAGCCGGAGGCTCAACGGTTGCCAAAATGGCATTCATTTGCACGGCTGGTTTATTGATGCTATCTCAAGAGTCAGCCAGTGCTTGGTCGATGTCGGCGAGGATGTCGTCAATATGTTCAATTCCGATACTCAGTCGCACCAGTTCGGGCGTGATGCCCCCGGCCCGCTGTTGCTCCTCGTTGAGCTGGCTGTGGGTTGTCGTTGCGGGATGAATGGCCAAAGTCTTCGCGTCACCAACGTTGGCGAGGTGCGAGATAAGGTTGAGGGCATCAATAAATTTTCGACCCGCCTCTTTGCCACCCTTAATCCCAAAAACAACCATTGAACCGCCTTTACCACGCAAGTATTTCTGGTTGCGCACAAATTCTGGGTCATCGCTGAGGCCGGGGAACCGAACCCATTCCACCTTGGGGTGGTTTTTGAGATGATTGGCAACAGCAAGCGCGTTCTCGCAGTGACGTTCCATTCGCAGGTGGAGTGTCTCAATCCCCTGGAGTAAGAACCATGAGTTGTCGGGCGATAGACAGGCACCGAGATTACGCAGCGGCACGGTGCGCATCCGAAGTATGAATGCCAGAGGCGCGAGAGGGGCGGGGAGGTCATGCCCCCAGCGTAGACCGTGGTAACTGGTGTCGGGGGTGTCATAGAGAGGATGCTTGCCGCCGGCCCAATTGAATCGGCCCGAATCAACCACGACCCCACCAATACCCGCACCATGTCCACCAAACCATTTTGTGAGCGAATGAACCACTATGTCCGCACCATGTTCGATCGGACGGGTGAGATATGGGGTCGAAAACGTGCTGTCCACCACAAGCGGGAGGCCGTGCTCTCGCGCAATGGTTGCCACCGCTTCAAGATCCGTGACTTCTAACGCAGGATTCGAGACTGTTTCACAAAACAACGCGCGAGTTTTTGTGTCTATCGCTTTGGAGAAGTTTTCCGGACGGCTGGAATCCACAAATTTAACCGTTATTCCAAGCGTAGGTAGAATATCATTAAATTGCGTGTAGGTGCCGCCATAAAGATTACGTGCGGAGACGATGTTGTCGCCCGCCTGGGCGAGGTTGATGATAGAATAAAAAATACCAGCAGTGCCAGAAGCAACCCCGAGGCCACCCATCTCGTGAGCTCCCTCAAGCAAAGCAACACGCTTTTCAAGCACGTCCGTTGTCGGGTTCATTAAGCGTGTGTAGATATTACCCAACTCTTTTAGGGCGAATAAATTTGCTGCGTGTTCGGTTGAGTTAAAAACATAAGAACTCGTCCGATAAATCGGAACAGCGCGAGAGTTTGTCGTCGGATCGGGCTTTTGCCCGCCGTGAAGGCAGAGTGTCTCTAATTTCATATAAAGCCTTATACCTAACCACAAAGCGCCAGGGGGGCAAGCCGAAACGCGCCAGATGCGCGTCATAACGGCAATGAAGACTTACGACACCAGGCGATCTTCAACGGGCGAGAGAGGGATTCCAACGGTTCACTCCTCGCGACGGGTCAAACACACCATTTATGCGAAGCAGCTCCACATGCCCATCGACAAAAGCATAGTTGGATTTGCCCTTGTGGCGATCATGCGCGCAGTCGTAACCGCTCTCTACACCCGGCGTCCAGAAATGCGCCATCACATGGTCAGAGTTGCCACCCACCTCGGCCAGAAGGATGGTTTGAGAAGAATTTGGCACTGCGGCGGGACGCCGCCACTGAAGCGGACTGCCTTCATATTCATCAAAACTTGGGTCAAGTTCGAAATAAACATTTAAACCGTAGCTTTGCCCGGTTTTTCGCTTTTTATCCGCCGGACATCGAAAGAGTCGAGCCTGAGTGGCAGCCCATTTATCATTAGACATTTCCGGGTCTTCGCCCATCATCGAAAGGATTACACGCGACCACCCCCTTTCGCCGTGGGCAAAGGCGGAGTGCGAACTGCGCGGAAATTCTCCCCGCTCTGCGGTGGCCAGTAACACCGAAGCAGCTAGTTGACGCATGATGGTCACGCATTTTGCCTGGTCCGCAGCGGCCAAGCTTTTCTCGAGAGCCGGAAATAACAAAGCCGCAAGGATTCCGATGATCGAGACAACGACAATAAGCTCGACGAGGCTAAAAGCCTGTTGACGGGCTTCCTGCTTCATCGGCCGCGTCGTAACCTCACCACCGCCAAGGCCATGCTTGCTCCGATGAAAAGTCCCATCACGCTTGGCTCTGGGATGGCAGTCCACGTAATGGTCTGTGTACCTACAGTGTAACCTGGCTCATACCCGGCCGTTGTGGTCCAGTCCACATTTCCGCTATTAGTTTGATTAGCGAGAAAAAATTCGAAAGTCGCGTTAATCGTCGTTCCGTGAGGCGTCGTGTTGGGCATGGTAAAGTATGGGTGCCACATCGTCCCGCTCCAAAGCACGTAATCGTGAGGCGCAGCCGTGGTCAGGAAGACAGGCTGAAAGGTGCCACTACCTACGGAATTGTAGAAGTACGCCCCAAGACCGGGTGTGCAAGAAGTCATCCGGATGCCGAGCGACGTTCCTGTAGGGACTGGAACACTGTTATCTGTATCGAGTCGAAAACCCCAGCGGCTGCTGAACATCATGGCGCTCTGGGTGGGGTCAATCTCATCATAGTATGCCTTGGAAGGATTGATCGTGTCGCCCGGGCTCCAAAGAGTGAGCGGTTTCATCGGCGGAACCACCGAGCCACCGAACTCGAGAGTAGAAGTAAACGAGGCGCTCATATTCCCGGTGAAAACCACGTCAATGTGCACCATTCCTCCTTGGGCCATGGCATTGGGAAGCGCATCGAGCACCGCGGCACGAGACGGTAAGCCGAATAAAAAAACGATCACTGAGAGGGCTGCAATGATCATGACTTGGAAGAACCTTACAACTCTGGAATCGGAAAAGGAAAAAGTAACCATACTCAACAAAACTAGCGTTGGTTTTTAACACAAAGCAATGCGTCAAATTGTCGCAGGCAGTCGTTTGAAATCTGCGCAATATTTTCAGTGACCATGAGGCTCGGAGAATCCACCGCTGGAGAATGCAAACTAAGTCGACTGGCTAGGCTGCGATGGCTTTTACTGATCGTGCTCGGGTTGACGTGGCTAACAGCAGAAAGTCTGCTGAGGATTCATCTGCCATTTCATCTAATGTTTACAGGAGTGAGTTTGATGTTTTTGTCGAATTTATTCCTTGCCCGAATGACGGCAGTTTCTCGGTTCAAATCGGGTGCGCTTATCCTCTCTTTTCTACTTCTTGACGTCGGTGTCTTGACCGGATTGCTGTTTTTTGCGGGCGGCTCACATAATCCTTTCAGTACTTTTTACCTGTTACTTGTTGCTGTGGCCGCTGTGCTGACTCCGGGCGCAGGGATCTGGTGGGTCGCGCTCCTTTCTGCCGGTGGTTTTGGTCTTCAATTTTTCTCTCCATTTGAGCTGGCTTGCCACACTACGGAGGTTTTTGATATCAGCTTCGATCTTCATTTGCAGGGCATGTTTGTTGCGCAATCGCTTTGCGGACTATTTTTGGCCTGGTTTGTTTCCAGTTTGGGCCGAGGTTTGCGCAAACTTGAGGCCGAACTTGCTTGCGAGCGGTCTTTGGCAGAAAAACGCCGCCAACTTACCGCCATTGCAACGCTTGCAGCAGGTGTTGCGCACGAGATAGGCACTCCGCTTTCGACAATTTCTCTCGCTGGCGAGGCGCTTATTGCGAGATACCCAGACTCGGAAGACGCGGCATTAATTCAGCACGAAGTTGCGCGTTGTCGCTCGATCCTCGGGCGCATTAACCTTGGTGCGCTCCGGGCAGACATCCAGGCTGATCTCCAGGGCCCCGTGGACCTCGCAACTGTTCCTGAGAGAGTTGTTAGCGGGCTCACTGCGGCGGATATTGTGCGCGTCAGATTTGAAGGTTTTGCCGAGAGCGGCAGGGCAGCCTGTTCAAAAGACCTTCTCGTGCAATCCTTACTCGCGCTCTTGACGAACGCTCTTTCCTCAACTGCGGATGGCGTCATTGAAGCTCATTGCAAGCGTAAGGATGGTATAGTGCAGATTAGTGTTCTTGATCGCGGTATGGGGCTACCCCCCGAGGTTTCTGACCGCTTCGCCGAGCCGTTTCGTTCTGGACGTGTAGATGGCCGCGGTTTGGGACTCGGGCTTTTTCTCGTTCGAATGTTTGTTGCCAGTTTGGATGGCTCTTTGACCATAAAACCTCGCGAAGGGGGAGGGACGTGTGTGAGTCTGGGAATTCCAGCAGCACCATGATGATTGAAAAACTTTTAATTCTTGAAGACGATATCGTTTTTGCACAGAGGTTGAAAGCCTCTTTGGTGAAACATGGCTTTCAGACCCGTGAAGCGCGGAACATCGATGAGATGGCACGGCTGTTCGAACTCGGCTTCGAACCAACCCACGCCTTATTAGATCTTAGACTTGCCGAGGGTTCGGGCATGGAGGCCATCCCGTTAATCCGGCGAGCGAATGCGTCCGCGCGTGTCGTGCTTTTATCAAGCTACGGCAGTGTGCGCGACGCGGTTGAGGCATTGCGTCTCGGTGCGGACGATTTTCTGATCAAACCCGCACTTCTAGCCGATATTATCGGAGCGCTTCGCGGGGAGTTAGCAAAAAATTCGGAAACGCCACCAGAATTGCCTCTATCTCTCGCACGCGTTGAGTGGGAGCATCTTCAAAACGTGCTGCGCAGTTGTGGCGGCAACATCAGCGAGTGCGCCCGATTACTAGGTATCGAGCGCAGAACACTCCAACGAAAGCTACAGAAATTTCCCCCTCCAAGATGATTTTAAAGGCCGCATCACAGCGTCGCACAAACTCATTTGTGCAAGGGCTGCAAGGGGTTCTCTCTCAGCTCGACTCGGTCAAAGGTGAGGAAAATAATAATCCCGACGAGGATGGGGAACCGTCTAGAAGCAAGCGCATGGGAATCATGCCAGACGCATAAAAGCCGTGTTTACGGTAAAAAGCGATGGCGACATCATCCGATCGGTCGGTCAGGAGTGTGATCCGAAGAAAACCCTTATCTTTTGCGTAACGGATAGCATGTTCCAGAAGTCGCGAGCCGTAACCCTGCCCCCGATGGTCGCGGTGAATAACCAGATCTTCAAGTATAATAACAGCGCCCCCTTCTGCAGTGCTTATGGTAAATAATAAATTAATCATCCCAAGAATTTCACCATGTCGCCGAAGCACAAAGATTCGTCCGCGCGAAGGTGTTTCCAGTATAAGCCTCAGACCGCGAAGCTGCTTGGTGCGGTCGGGGGTGAAATCAGACTCGAGCGAAAACAAATCAAAAAGGAGATCAGCCAATGCGGGCAGATCTTCCATTGTAGCTGGCTCGATCAAAGTTTCGTTGAACATCTCAAGTTAAGCAATGCGTAAGTATGAGACAGATTTTAAAGTCATGATGACAATCTGACTACCTGTGTGATTATTTTGCAGGCTTTAATCGCCAGGTCAATTGGATAGTGGTTTGGTCTGAAGTAACTCCGTCATAGGGCGGGCAAGAGTAAAAAACTTCCCTTCTCGCCCAAGGCGCCCGACATTTCGGTGGGGGCCCGCCCAGATTTCCAGCAGATGCGTCTCTTCTGCGTCTTGATCCGGATGATCCCATCCAAAGCGCAAGGAGAGTGTTGGCGGTTTTTTTGTTTCTTCAGGAGTAGAGTCTAACCACGCCAATGCGCGCAGTCGAGCAAGGGCTCGAGCGAGTGTTTCAGCTGCAGCAACATTAAGCACACCACGCCCGGCTTTAATAATCCAACGGTTGTCCCTCGAACGGGTGATCCGCCAACTGCCAGACGGGCCCTCTATCCAAGTCACATCCTCTGGTTCTCCATAGAGAACCGCCTTGTTTAACCAAGCCGAGGAATCTGTAACTGCATACTCTACTATCTCAGGTGGAACGGTGAACACGAAAGGCTCGGCGTCAGTGGCGGCATAGACGCGACCATCAATCGTAGGGCGTCCGAAGCGGACGCTGGCAATGAGGTGTTCGCCCGCCTTGGCGTAAATCGAATCTTCGGACAGTTTGGAAAATAACTTAAGGATGGCAGTGGGAGAATCAAACCCCGCATCTGGCACTTCGGCCAAGGTATCTCCGGCAACCTGCGCTAGCCCGGGAGTGCTCAACATCCGCATTAATATAACGGCCAATTCCGGATCCGCTTCGAAGTCACCGGGCTCTCCCTGCCACTTCTCGCCCTGCCGCGAAAGGCTGAGCACCTTTCCGTTCTGTTCGATACGCATCACATCCACAGTGTCGGGATCAAATCGTAAGAGCGATTTCTCCCGAAAATCTCTAGGTGTCAATTCAAAAAGCCCCCCTATGATCGCTGGAAGCGCAACACCTGCCTCTCTTGGTAAAAGCCGCCCAACAAGCCGTCCTTTCACTTCGGCTATCCCTTCGATTCGGGATTTAAGCCCTTGGGCATTTTCGATTTCCACAACGGCACCTTCATGCGTCTCTCCTGTGGGTGATGTATAGGTTTCGGGTAAAAATTCCTCAAGCCGTGCGCGGGTTAAGTTGAAAAGAAGATTTCGTACCTGGCTACGATCCGCCCGGGCCCTTTCTGGCTTGATAATTTGCCACTCTCCGTCCTTCAAAATCAATTCAAAAAGGCCTTTTTTCGAACTCCAGCGAAGGGTGGTCACATCTTCCGCCTCGATTTGGAATAAAAATTTATTCCTGAACGCCTCAGAGCCGCCTTCAACCAATTCAGCTAATTCGGTGGTTGCTACATCAACGAGATTAGTTCCTGGTACGCGGACATACTGCCTCCCATCAATAGCTGTTTCTTTGCCAAACCAGATTTCGTGAGTTCCGTCCGCGCCAATGATCTTGAGACTCATTTTGCCGGATGCCAATCCAAACTCTCTGAGCTGCGGGCCACTTTTATCCTCCTGAAGCTCAATTGTTTCGAAACTTCGGGCGCTGGAGGCAGCGTTGAGCAGCGATCGCACCGCTGTGATGTCGGCCAGATCTTTTTGTGGCTCGGTCATGACCCAGGTTCCTTTAACGCGTTGCAGAACTGTGCGGATACCGCTGGAATTGAGTTCGATGCGCTCAACGCCGGCCGGATCGAACGGTAACAGCACCTCGCGTCGGGCAGCCATTTCACGAATGGACAGACGGCCTCCTGTTCCCACAAACAAAAGGGTCGCCAACGCAGCTAAAAGAGTGGCACCAACAAAAGTCGAACGAGTGGTCATCTCTTAGCGCCTCCTGAGTATCCAGGTCGCAAACGCCGCCAATGCTGCCAGCCCAGGCATTATGATCAGCAGAAAACCCGTGATGCGGCTGATTTCTTCCTGCGAAAGCATGATCTCAAACTGGCGCGGTGGTTTTGGGCCAACTCCCGTCAGCCCTTCGCGGTCAAGCAGCCAGTTTAAAGACGAACTGGCAAAATCTACAACGCCCGGCGTCACCGCGTCCGGATCAATACAGGAGGCGCTGCCCACAACGACCAAGCGTGGCGCTCTGGCATTTGCTCGGCTGTCGTTACTTGTCACCACCATCTCAACTGCGGCCGCCACTACGACGGGCGGAGGATTATCGCGTGCTGGATCTAGTTGAGGCTTATTTCCCGCGTCGACAGATTCGTGATCGGTTTCACCCCAATATCCATCGGCTGCAAAAAGCAGCGGCTTGGGCACTCCGCCACCATTGCCCGACGTTTTGGAAAGCTTAAGCGTTTGGGTTGCTCCACGCATGAAAACAGTCGTGTCCCTCAGCCGTCGCATTGCGGGGTGGTCGGCGTTAGGCAACGCCATCACATCCCGATAAAGTTGCACCACCGGACCGGTGCCCTTCACCATCAGCACCCTGTCGTGCAGGGGGGTAATACCATATCCTGCAAGAAAAAAATCAAGATTTTCTGTTCTCGCCCCCCAGTCGAGAAAAACCAGAAGCCGACCCCTTCGTGCCAGATAGCCACGCAGGACATCAATCTCCCGCGGGAGAAGATCATGGCGCGGACCGGCGAGAATAACTGCCGCGACATTCTCCTCGATTTCGTTGGCCAGCCGAAGATCCACAAGTTCAAGTTGAATGTTCTGCCGCTTCCATACTGTGACCAACCCCGCAAGACCCTCCTCGCTTTCGGGCGAAGGTTCGCCGTGGCCCGTGACATAAAAAACCCGCTTCTTTTCGCCCGAGATCAGATCGAGAATCGCTCCGGCAAGGGCCATTTCAACGTGGGAAGAAATTACTCGCGGTGGACGGCCCAACGAAATTCCGCTCAGGTCAAACTCGGCTAGATCCTGCATCCCAAGGATGAGATGTCTATCATCGGTTTCCACGATTAGAATGTTTTCGCGCATCCCAAATTTGAATTTTCGCTGAAGCTCAACAGCCTCTCCAAAATCGGCATAAGGAGAGATCTGTCGCACCTCGATCCTCTTGCCACCTTCTATTTTGAATTCCTTCAGGGTGTTATGGATCTCTGTGATCAGAGGGTTCGCACGCTGTAATAGCACGTGAATTGTTACCTGTTGCCGCAACGCCCGAAGCAAACTTCGCGTCGGCGCGGCCAGATGGCGATTCTCATCCTGGGAGAAGTCAAAACGCACCGGATTGTTGAAAACAAAAACATTTATGAGCAACAATCCTGCCGCGAGGAAGAACACCTGCGCAAACACATTTAGCGCCACAGCCCGCCGTGGAATTCCACTCTGCTTTTTCTCTTTACAGTCCACTGAATGATCTTTCAAAGACGCCACCTCCTATACTGAACGGCACGGTGCGTGAGCGCCAGAGCAAATAAAGCCACGCTAAGATAATAAACCACAGCCCTCAGATGCAAAATTCCACGCAGAGAATCGTTCATATGTTCCGCAGCGGAGACATAAGAAAGAAGATCACGGAAAAAAGTCAGCTGCGGACTTGTAATGCCAGCAAGCAGTCCAAAATAAAAAAGGATCGAGACCAGCGAGAAAGATCCGATGGCGGCGAGCACTTGGCTTGATGTCAACGCGCTGGTAAGCAAACCGACCGCCAAATAAGCCATGCCCATCATAAAAACCAGCCCATAGGCCGTCCAGTAAACACCCGACGATTCCGCGATTGTGACATTAGAAACCCATCGTGTAATCGTGAAATAAAGCGCCGTGGGGGCCCAGAGAAAGATATAAAACACCAGCGCAGCAACATATTTAGATAAGACCATCGCCCAATCGCTCACAGGCGCAGTCATCAACGGCTCAATGGTACCCATCTTAAACTCCTCTGCCAACAGGCGCATCGTCAAAAGGGGAAATACCAAAACAAATCCGAAAAACATAACAAACTGAAAAAATATCTCAATCAAAGAGACCGGCATCGCGCGGTTATTTGCCGCGTTGAGTGCAAAAACGTAAAGCGCCCCAGTTGTCAGCAAAAACAAAAAGAGGATGACATAAGAAGCAGGCGCCATAAAAAAAGCGGATAACTCTCTCTTTAATAGAACAATAAAAGTTCTCACGGATGATTCGGGTATGACTCTCTTTTAACTCTCTGTTAGATCCAGAAAGACATCTTCCAAGGAAATGCCCCGGCTAGAGAGTTCTCGCAACTTCCATCCTCGGGACTTGACCAATTCAAAAACCGCCTCTCGTGCGTCCTCTCCCTCCCGCACTCGCATAGTGTAACCACCCCAGCCTCCGTCCATCTCGCGCGTTTCGACGTCGCGCACTGCTTGAATTTCTCTGAGCGCTTTCTCTACCGTCTGTAAATCCGCCCCAGCGATCTCAGTAAACAATCCTCCAGCTGCACGAAAACCTCCAACCAACGTGTCCACTGTTCCGGCTGCCGCAATACGTCCTTTGGAGAGGATCAGCACACGTCGGCAAGTTGCCTCCACCTCGGGAAGAATATGAGTGGAAAGGAGTATCGTATGCCTTTTGCCAAGCCCGCGAATCAATTCCCGCATCTGACGGATTTGTGCCGGATCGAGCCCGATCGTTGGCTCATCGAAGATTAGAATATCTGGCGCATGCACAAGTGCGTCTGCAATGCCGACCCTTTGGCGATAGCCTTTAGAGAGTGTGCCAATCATACGGTTTCTCACCGTATCGAGCCCGCACTGTTCAAAAACATCCGCCAAGCGTTCATCGAGCGCCCGGCGTGGCACTCCCTTAAGCTTTGCCCGGTACCGCAGGTATTCAAAAACGCGCATATCGGAGTAGAGCGGCACGTTCTCAGGCATGTAGCCGACCCGACGTCGTGCCTGAAAAGACTCGGTAAACACGTCGTGTCCCGCAATTGTGACCTTTCCCGACGTGGCAGGCATAAAGCCGGCCAAAATACGCATGGTCGATGTTTTGCCTGCGCCATTGGGGCCGAGAAACCCGACCACTTCGCCGCTGCTGACTTCGAAAGAGACTCGATCAACGGCAATCACGCCGGCATATTTTTTTGTAAGGTTCTCGACTTTTATCATTTTGGGTTGGAGGGGAGACTATGGTGTAGAGATCGAGGAATGCAAAGCCGATTGAATGATTAGAAGACCGGCTCTGTTTTGGTTTTGAGAGATTTAATATTTGCATGGCAACAGGCTCCACAAAAGGGCGGAGAAAAATTAAAAAAAACCTTGATATTATACTGTATAAACATATACTCATAAATTGAGTATATGCACTCTATCTCACTATGCATTCAGATAATTTCATTCGCATCTTCGCGGGCTCAGCCATTCTTCTCAGCGTTGTTCTCGCTCATTTCCACCATCACGCATGGCTGCTCTTCACAGCTTTCATCGGCATCAATCTCATCCAATCCGCCATAACAGGCTTCTGCCCTCCCACCCTACTCCTTCGCAAACTCGGCTGGATTAACGCTCAAGGCTGCCTCATCCCCCCAAGCCCACGTCACAAAAAGTAGGCCCAACTTTCACCGGCCCCCAATCTCCAAGTCGCTCTGCACCACAAAAAGTCCTGCCTAATTGAAGGCTCCTTCACCCTCTTTAAAGCCTCCCACGACCCTCTTCTCTTTTTGCTTAAGCGAAGAACGCATGCAGAAAAGAGGGGGTAATTTTATTACCTTTTTATTGCCTTTTTACAACGCCATTCGTGTGCCTCAGCCACGACCTGCTATCAATAAGGAGTTTTTTGCGCAGCGACCAGTTTCTCTTTCAGTTCGCGAAACCTATCCCGAATATCTCCTTCAGGTAATGGCTCGCAAAGAACTGAACGGGCTGATGTGCTCTGCAAATTTTTACGGTCTAATTGTTCAAGAAACGTGCTGGGGTTTCGTGGAGCGGGCTTGCCATATTTTGTTCTGGAGAGGCAATAACTGATCGTCAGCCGGTTCATTGCCCGAGTCATGCCGACGTAAAATAACCGTCGCTCTTCGTCGAGGCGATTCTCTTCCCGGCTTTTGGTGTGTGGCAAAAGACCCTCCTCAAGCCCGACAAGATATACGTCGGGAAACTCAAGTCCTTTAGCTGCGTGCAGTGTGATGAGGCTTGCGCCGAAGCCCATATCCTCTTTTTTGTCGCTGAAACGCTCGTTATCGAGGCTGATTTCATCAAGAAAATCGGTCAGCCCGAGACCTCTTTCGCGCATCTGGTCAAGGAGAAGAGCGATACTCTCGCAACGTGCGTCGCCCTCCTCTTTGGAGGCACTTGAACGCTGGAGATATTCTTCAAAACCGATCTCAGCGATCAAGTCTTTGACCATTGAATAATGCGGTGGCGGAGCCCCGGCCAATCGCGCGCTCCACGTTCCGACAAAGTTAGCAAACTCCGCCACTGCGTTGCCTGAACGCGGAGGAAGTTGCGCCCGAAAGTCGGCATTTTCAAACGTCTCGAAAACACTTCTCCTCACAGAAGCACTCTGTGCGATGGCCTTCTCGACTGTCCCCTCGCCGATGCCCCGGGCCGGAGCGGAAAGTGCCCGCAGAAGACTGATGTCGTCCTGTGGATTTTGGACACATCGAAGCCACGCCAACAGATCTCGCACTTCGCGTTTGTCATAAAAGCTCTTGGTGCCCACAATCCGATAAGGAATCCGCTGGCGACGGAACTCTTCTTCAAAGGGTTGCGCCTGAAGGTTAATGCGGAAGAGGATGGCGAAATCTTCCCACTTTGCACCTTTTCGTCGTCCGGCAAGTATCCTGTCGGCTACAAACTGTGCCTCCTCTTTTTCATCACGACAAGTCACGAGCAGTACGGCGTCTCCGTCTCCTTTGTCGCTCCAGAGCTGTTTCGCTCGACGGCGTGGATTATGGCGGATCAAGCTGTTGGCGGTATGCAGCACCGCGCCGGTGCTACGGTAGTTCTGCTCAAGGCGGATGACTTTCGGGTCGGGAAAGTGGCGCTCGAACTCGAGGATGTTGGAAATCTCTGCTCCGCGCCATCCGTAGATGCTTTGGTCATCATCGCCAACAACACAGATGTTGAAGGGTGCCCGGCAAAGGAGGCGGAGCAGCTCTACCTGACGGCTGTTGGTATCTTGAAATTCATCCACCAGCAGATGCTGAAATCGGCGCTGTAGCCTTGTCCGAACTTCCTCGTGCCGTTCAAGCAGCCGCACGCCAAGATTGAGCAGGTCCTCGAAGTCGAGCGCGTTTAACCCTCGTAACTCCCGTTGGTAGCGGGCATAAACCGCACCGACAGGCTCGTCATCATATTCCGGCGGTGCGAGCCCGTGAGTTTTTGCTTCTGAAATTTTCGCTTTGATCTGCCAGATATCCGCTGCCTGATCTTTTTTCAGCAATTGGCGAGCGATCTTCTTCAGTAAACCGACCTGATCCGATTCGTCACAAATGGTGAAGTTGTTCTTATAACCGAGCCGGTGAATATCCGCACGCAAAAGGCGGACGCAAAACGAGTGAAACGTTGAGATGAGCACCTTGTTGGCGGCCTCCTTTGGGAGAATAACGGCCAGGCGCTCCCGCATTTCATTGGCCGCTTTGTTGGTGAAAGTGACAGCCAAAATGGCTGTGGGCTCGATCCCGGTGTGGATCAAATGGCAAATGCGAGCTGTGATCACACGCGTCTTACCAGTTCCCGCACCGGCCAGGATAAGGAGCGGCCCCGAGCCATGAGCTACCGCCTCACGCTGGGGGGGGTTGAGTTTGGAGAGATCGAAAGGGCTCATTGTTCGGGCCTGAAGATTTACTCTGGTGCAGGTGGACAAGCAGCAAAAATATGGTTTTGCCCGATGAAAGGGGAGCAGTTCATTTTTATTCTCCCAGACTTCTAACTTTGCGCTGCAAATAGGCAAGGTGCGCGGCTTCTTGCGGCTCCGAGCCTGTGATACGGCGCATAAGTTCCCCCCCTGTGAACCGCATCCCATGCCTGTGAACCCTCTGCCGAAGCCATTCCAACAGTGGGGCGTAATTAGCTGCGGTCAGCGCTGTGTCTAAGCCCGGAATATCTCTTCCGGCGGTTTCCATGAGTTGGGCGGCATATAAATTTCCAAGGGTGTATGTTGGAAAATAACCGAACGCACCCAGTGCCCAATGAATGTCCTGGAGACAGCCCAGACGATCGTTTGGCACTTTTTCACCTGTTAAAGACTTGAAACGTTCATTCCAATAAGCAGGAACATCCGGAACATTAAGCTGTCCGTTGATGAGTCGGCGTTCGATTTCAAACCTTAATACGATGTGCAGGTCATAGGTCACCACGTCTGCTTCTACTCGGATAAGTGACCGCTCGACACGATTAGCCCGGCGCCAGATTGCTTCCGCTGAGGAACTACGCAACTGTGGGAAATATTCGACTGCCCGCGGAAACCAAAATTCCCAAAACGCCCGGCTCCGTCCGATGTGGTTCTCCCAGAGCCGCGATTGGGATTCATGGACGGTGAGCGATACGGCTTGTCCCAGGGGAGTGCCGTAGTGTTCTGGGGGCAGTCCCTGTTCGAAAAGTCCATGGCCTGTTTCATGGAGGACACCATAAAACGAGCAAAAGAAATCCCCTTCATCATAACGCGTTGTCAGCCGACAATCAGCTGGCCCCAACCTCGTGCAGAAGGGATGAGTTGTGCTATCAATCCGCCCGGCATCAAACTCAAACCCAAAAGCCGCGGCGACCTCGCGATTAAACGCTTGTTGTGCCTTCACCGGATACGGAGCTGGGGGCAGAGGGGGAGCAGGATGGGTGCTCGTGGTCGAGATACCTTCGGCAGCAAGTCGGCTCAGCTCTGGTGCGAGTCGTTCAAACATTACTCCCAGATCCTCTTCAGTCGCTTCCGGTTCGTGGGCATCGAGCAAAGCGTCGTAGCGCGATTTTCTATAACCCCAAAAATCGGCTTTGCGCCTGGCCTCCGAAACAAGTTTGGCTAGATGAGGTTCGAAAACCCGGAAATCCGAAATAGCCCGCGCCTCGCGCCAGGCGTGCTGCGACAGCGCCTCGGTTTTGGCGCATTCTTCCACAAATTCTGTGGGGAGTTTAACCGCGCGGTCGTAGGCGCGGCGCCATTCGCGCAGATTGACGGCCTCATCGCTGCCTTCTGGATAGCCGAATTCCTCGCATTCACTAAGCCATACGCCCACTTCCTCTATCCCCCAGAGTCTGTGGGATAGTCCTGCCAGATGCGCGAGCTGTTCGGCGCGCCAAGCGGCTCCTTTGCGCGGTAAAAATGTCTCCTGATCCCAATGGAGTAGAGCAGAGATCGAATTCAGCAACGCCAGTTCTTTCGATCGCTCCAGGAGTCTTGTCATCGCATTCATGTCTGACAAACTCAAAGCAGAAATCGGGGAACAGTGCAATCATCTTCACTTGCGTTTGAACGGCAAGGAAGCCTAGATCTCTCCCCAGCGGACTTCAAAACAAAGACAGGCTGGTCACTATTACGGTTTTTACAAAACATCCGCCGACGAAGCATCGGACAACGCACGAGAGAGTTCTCGCTTTAAAAACGATTGTGTCTTACTTGCCATGAACATCAAAAATGGAAAAGTAAAGCCATGATTTCTTTGTAAGTTTTTGATCATTCTCAGAAAAGACCTCTTTGCGTTGAGGAAAAAACTTGAAAGGCAGCTTTCCCCTCTATCCGACTGAGACTCAACACTTAATAACATGCTCAATGATCATTCCCCTCTGGATACCGCTCGTTGGATTACTGTTCGCCTAAATCTCGAGGAAGACAAACTCCCTTTGCGTGGCTCAAAATGGATTGGCTCCAGTCAGAGGTGTGAACATGACGCCCGACGATTTCTGGCAACTGTTGTCGACTTTCAACTGCCAGAACATCGTCCGATTGCTTCCGCTAAACTCCATTCTGGGTTGAAGGAAGTCCCTTTTTCGATCCCACTTCTGCCCTTTCGTTGAAGAAGCTCTGAGTGACATTCGAGCTCTGCTTACTCATCCTCCTTCGCCGGTGATTTTACGGCGGTTGTTCCATTTGCCTCCATTTTCCGATAGCCTCGGCATTTATGGAGGCCACTGCCATTGGCACCTATGATACGGAACTCAATGAACAGCGTGTCGGCGATGTCTATTTTGCTCCTGGCTGGAAGGACATCCGCATAACGATGCATGTGCATCGCTACGATCTGATTTCTTTTCTCCGCCCAGGCGAAAATCTCCGGAGCAGCACCGTGGCCAGGGGTTTCTCCGCTTCTCCCATGCAGGGTTGCGTTCCAATGCGTGAGGACACCAAAGCACTGCGCGCCGTGCTGGTTGTGCGTTACTCAAACGGGGAGGAAATCCACATCTCGACAGAAGCTCAAGGCTGGGAAGGCAGCGACGGACCGGTGCGTGAATCTGAAATTTACAACGGTGAAAGTGTGTACCTTAACCCCACGCCAATCTGAGGGCCTGTCATTGAGTTGGCAGAGCGGGCCACGAAATGTTTCCCCGAGACAGCCCCTCAACCTCGGGTTGTGCGGGAGTTTGTGCCCCTCACAATTTCGGCACGTGCTCCGGGAACTTTTATTGTTGATTTCGGAAAAAATTCTTTAGGCTTCGTTCGGCTCCAATTGAAAGAGCCACTTGGTGCCAGGGTAACACTGCGTCATGCGGAGGCCTTGCGTAAAGATGGGGCACGCATGAGAGCTAATCTGGGCCAGGCTGTTTGCACTGACTCAGTGGTTTGTCATAGACTCAGTGGTTTGTCATAGCAAACCATTTAATTTATCTTCCTGCCTAGATTCACGTTTTGCGGATTTCGTTACGTTGAAATTTTGGGGCTGACACAGGAATTGACACCTGACGATGTTCGAGGGATCGCAATCCCCAGCGTCACGCGACAAACTTTTGAAGGAAAGTCGAGTTTCCAGCAAATTAATAAGTTAATCGATATTGTCCGATGGACGCAACTTTCCAACTGGCTTGTTGTTTCCTCTGATTGCCCTTAGCGTAGTGAGCGCCTTGGTTGGATGGCGGATAACCAACTTTATTCCCCGTCAGGCCTGTTGCTTTTCGACGGCAAGGATTTTCAACGCAAACATCTCCATGACTTCTTTGACGGGGCTCATGCAAATGGACCTTTGTCGGAGTTTGCTCCCAGCGGTGGGGGTGCCGGGGCTGGTGCAAACTACGGTTACCCAGAAGCTGGCGTAACTCTCCCATATTACATAAGGAAAATTTACACAGATCTCAGCGTTACCAAAGAACATTGGAATGAGATTCAGGCCTACTTACGGTCGTTAGATGAAGCGGCGAATGAGGAAGGGCTTATTACCTACGGCAATTACGGCGATTGGTTAACGATCGAACCCAAAGCGCCTCATGCCATTTTAAGGCCAATTCAACGGGCTTACACTTTCAGACTTGCTGCCGAGTAGGCCGAGGCACTCGGAGATCTCAAATCAGCACGTCTATACTATCGTCGCTTTGAGGAAATCGGAAAAACCTGGCGACGTAATTATCTCCATCGAAATGGCGCTATCGAGCACGACACCCAGTCTGTGTACCTGCGTGCCTGGAACACCGGTCTTATTCCCGACAACAACAAACCTGCTCTCACCAAAGCCATGTGAGCTTCCTTCGCCTGTTGGAATGATCACCTTCGCACTGGCATTATTAGCATAGCCGCCTTGTTAGATTCACTCGTGGACGCGGGACTGCTTGATGTGGCCGCGAAAATACTTTCGGACGACAGCTTCCCTTCCTATGGGTATCTTATAAAGAACGGTCCCACAACTATGCCCGAATGGTGGGATCCATGATCGGGTGAGGACGAAATGCTCGAATACTTGGCGAATTTTAAAGGAGACCGTTCACGAAACGAATTCCACGGATCTCTTAACCATCCAGTCTTCGGATCTCTATTCGGTGTTGTTTTCCGGCATGTTTGGGGCATGCGGCAGACACCCCAAAGTGTCGGGTTTCGCGAAGTGATAATTCAACCATAGTTCAACAATAAAATAGATTCTTTCACGGGGA
The DNA here is from genome assembly GCA_937924445.1 of uncultured Chthoniobacterales bacterium. Taxonomy (GTDB): domain Bacteria; phylum Verrucomicrobiota; class Verrucomicrobiia; order Chthoniobacterales; family CALDSX01; genus CALDSX01. The sequence continues at coordinate 2,623 of CALDSX010000088.1, read as the reverse complement.
AATTTCATTCGGTGAGTGGCACTTTGGTTCTAACATGGCAGCTGCGGGAAAACGCGGTGCATTATCAAATTGTCATTCCAGAGGGCTGTGTAGCAACGCTTGTGCCGCCCGATAGGCAGAGTGCACCACTCCAACTTTCGGCAGGTGTCTCGAAAGTCATCCTACCCTATCCAGAGCGAGGTTGAGCTTTGACAAAATAGACCAGAAAAACAAGGTTAAGCCCAACTATTCGTCTACGCTCGGTGTGTGTTAAGTAGGTTTAGTGCCGTTCAAAAATCGGCTAAAAAAGATGACCCAATTTCTGTCATTGACGGAGACAACGATAGAGGTCTCACCTCGCGTGCCAAAACGTTACCCGGCCGGACAATGTTGATTTATGCGTCGAAATCGAACCAATCCAAGTTTTTGCTGCCAAGTTCCTGAAACTCCTTAGATTAGCCAGCCTGCCAGATAGCCGTTGACTAGAGCCTGAACACGCTAGAAAAAAGAATCACCAGTACGGGCACCCCGGTTAAGTGATTGAAATATCATCCTGGCTACAATACATTTGGCTCACACCACCCATTTTTTTCGTCATTAAAGACCTAGCCGAAGCCCGGTGTCTTTGGTATTCATAAGAATTGTCTATTCCCTCGTTTTTCGGGGCAGCTGCCTGTGCGGAGGTTTAGAATACCGATCCTATTTCAAAAGCACGGTGTTTCAATCTGGCGGTCGCACCTCGAGAATATCGCGCCATAGATTTTTAATTTTTTTCGTCCCAACCCGGTTACAGCAGCATCTTACAGTTTTGTTATCAGAGTTCTTTACCAAGTCGAGTTAAATGCTGGTGTTCGCCGATGAGGTAACGGTCGGTCATGCCCGATATGTAATCACAAACCGGGCGATGAACCCCTTCAGAAGGTATGCGTTTGCGAAATTCGATTGGCAGTAGACGCGGCTTATTGAGGTAGGAATCGAACACCTTCTCGAGCATTTCACATGCGCGGGTGTTCATTTCGGAAACGGTGTCTGAGTGGTAAAGATTTTGATGTAAGAAGCGGCGAAGCTTTCGGTTTTCTGCCGCTCCTTGTTTGGAAAGACGGATCAGAGGGATTGACTGTCGCCGAGCATCATCAGGTGAGGTGAGTTTTGCGCGGGTGATGGCTGTGGAACTTGCCCGAATGACATCTTCGACCTGGTGATCTATAAGACACCGTATGGTGTAAGCGATAAGCCGGGAGCCTTGAAGACGTTGGTAGCGGGCGCGAACCTCTCCGATCGTTTCGCGCCAGAGATTGAGCGTGAGAAGCTGTTCCGTTGAGATGAGGCCGGAATCAATCCCGTCGTCTATGTCGTGGCTGTAATAGGCTATTTCATCGGCTAGATTCGCGATCTGCGCTTCGAGAGAGGGCTGGGGAAAGACTTCGCAGCCGCCTGGCTTAGAATGCTGAGCGCCGTGTTTGTCTATCCCTTCGAGCACTTCCCAAGAGAGGTTGAGGCCGTTGAAACCGGGATATTTTTTTTCAAGCAACCCAACAACACGCAGACTCTGTTTATTGTGTTCAAAACCGCCATGGCCTTGCATGATTCGGTCAAGAGTCACCTCGCCGGAATGGCCAAAAGGCGGATGCCCTAGGTCATGCGCAAGAGCGATGGTCTCAGCAAGGTCTGCGTTGAGGCCAAGAGCTTGTGCAATGGAGCGACTGATTGAAGCCACCTCCATCGTGTGTGTCAGGCGGGTGCGGAAGTGGTCGCCTGTGCCGTTGAGGAAAACTTGTGTTTTGTATTCGAGCCGACGGAAAGCTTTTGAGTGAACAATCCGGGCTCTATCCCGCTGGAAGGCCGTTCGGAAGGGGTGTGGCTGCTCGGGATGAAGACGTCCGACGGATGCAGCCGATTTTTCTGCCCATGGCTCGAGATAGGCCTTTTCGATTTCTTCCTGCCTGGCACGATCTCTCACTTATTGTCACCTTCCGGTTTATGCTCTTTATCCTGCGTAAGGGCAGTGCGAAGATCTTCGCGTAGACGCCGCCGCTCTCTCAGAGCTTCGGCGTTGACCGCAAACATGTCGTAAAGCGCAAGCAGGAGGGCGCAGAGAGTAAGCCACACGCAGATTCCCCAGTAACCCAGAAAGACCAAGGGACGAGCCGAGAGATACGAATCAAATAACGTGGCGCCAAGAAAAAGGCAGCAGATCGCCCCGAGCGTGAAGAGAAACATCGCTCTTCTCCGTGTCTCGCGGCACCGAATGAAGCCAATGAGAATTGCGAGGAAGATTCGCAGTTTTTCAGCCATGTTTGGTCTGTTCATCCGAGGTCGAGCGGGTGATGGGCTATTCACAGTATGAAAACGAGTGCCTTGGAAATGGCGCAAAGACTTTTGACACTTTTTTCTGGACGACTCTCAAAAGGAGAGAAAACAGATTAGGATATTAGATTGAACTGTGGCGACGGTCTTAATGGAGGGTTGCATCTTTGCCACAGAGAACGAGGAGAGATTTTTGTCACGGGTGTCCGGTTAAGAAGAAAATGAATAGGCGCAAAGCGTTCAATATGTGGGTGTTGCAACAGAAAAGCACTGTGACGCATTTGAAAAAACGTCATCCTTTTCTGCATGAATTCTGGACGATTTGTGTTGACTCAGC
>CALDSX010000087.1 GCA_937924445.1 uncultured Chthoniobacterales bacterium | reverse complement strand
CCTATTGGAAGTATGTCAAAGGGTTGGCGCTCGAGGCGGGGATGGATCCGGAGGACGGGGAGGCGGTAAGGCGGTTCGACAAGAAGAGGCCGGCAAGAAGCATCAGCAACAAGGACTGGAAAATCTGACCAAACGCTATCGGTTTGAGGCGGTTTGTTTCAATTTGAGCCTGCTTCTGCGCAAAATCTGCGGCCTGGGAACGCCCAAACAATGGGCCAGCCGAGGATGGGCGGCTCTGCTTTTGTTTATATTTTGTGCCCAGTCCGACAGAATCTCGCTGCCACACCTCAACCAACTCTGCGAGGAGTGGTTTTTCTATGTTTTCGCAACCAACTTTCGGAGGATACTTTTTCCCAGTGAGCCTAAAAGCACCCGTTTTTCAACGGTCTGCTAGCCTGATGCCAGAGTACGAACAGTCGAAGATTTTCACATCCGTTAGGCTTCCCAATCAATCCAACGCGCAACGGCGCAACGCGTTGATCGCAACAGCGTAATCATGCTGACCGAATACAGAAGTTCCTGCCACGAGAGTGTCAGCACCTGCTGCGGTGCAACTTTTTGCCGTGATGACGTCAATACCCCCATCCACCTCAATCCGATAACCGAGACAAAGCGAAGCGCGTAATTCAGCGGCAGCTCGAATTTTGGGGAGAGTTTCCACAATAAACTTCTGCCCCCCAAATCCGGGACGAACCGTCATAATCAAGAGCAAATTGATTTTTGCTAGGTAAGGGAGCGCTTTTTCAATAGGCGTGTCTGGGTTGATGGCAAGTCCTGCTTGACGCCCCTGGGCACGAATTTTCTCTAGAGAAGCGGCAACATCATGAGAGGCCTCGACATGAACTGTGATGCAATGAGCTGGGGTGCTCAAGAAGACATCCAAAAACAAATCGGGGCGTTCAATCATCAAATGCACGTCACCTGGCAGGGGACAATTTTTGAGTGCCGCGGCGACAATGGCCTGGCCGAAACTAATGTTTGGCACAAAGTGCCCATCCATCACGTCAAGATGCAGCCAATCTGCGCCGGCCCGTGTGATCGCCTCGACCTCTGTGCCGATGCGAGAGAAATCAGCTGCCAGGAGCGAAGGAGCAACGATCAGAGAATTCGGAGATGCCATTGTAACAGAGAGATAAAAAGCGTGTTCTCAGATGGTTAATGCCAAACGTGCCAATCGGTGCCATTTCAGTCCAATTGGTTCATGCTGCCGAGACACGTCGCAGTAGAGAAGTCATCGGGTTTTCGGCCGCATGATAAGAACTACGAACAAGAGGGCCCGAGAAAACATGCTCAAATCCTTTCGTGCGGGCAATTTCCTCATAAAGCTTGAACCGTTCCGGGCTGATGTATTCAATAACAGGCAGATGCTTGGGCGTGGGGCGAAGATATTGACCGAGAGTCAACACCGCGCAGCCGACACTGCGAAGATCATCCATTGTTTGAAAGATTTCCTCCTCGCGCTCACCGAGACCGAGCATTAAGCCTGATTTAGTGATAACTCCGGGTTGGATTTCGCGGGAGAGCCGCAGTACCTCAAGAGAGGTGCGGTATTTGGCCCGAGAACGCACCAGCGGTGTGAGACGCTCAACCGTCTCGACGTTATGATTAAAAACATCCGGACCAGACTCAAGAACGCGGGCGATGTCGTCCCGACGGGCGTGAAAATCAGGGGTCAGGATTTCGACGATGATTTTCTCGTCCAAAGTTTTGATTGCCCGAACAGTTTTTGCGAAATGCTCAGACCCCCCGTCTTTAAGATCATCGCGCGCCACCGCTGTGATGACCACGTGGCTGAGACGCAGACGTCGGACGGCCTCAGCGACACGTTGTGGCTCGTCGGGCTCAAGTGGCAGAGGTTTGGCTGTCTGCACCGCGCAAAATCCACAGGCGCGGGTGCATCGCTCTCCGGCAATCATGAACGTGGCCGTGCCTCCACTCCAACATTCCCAGCGGTTGGGACAGTGCGCCTCCTCGCAAACGGTGACGAGACGAAGATCATTAATTAGATCGCGCGTTGAGAAAAAAGTGGGATTGTTGGGTAACCTGACCTTTATCCAATCTGGTTTGCGTTCCTGATGCAGGGACGGATCTATTTTAGAGCATGCCATTGTTAAAATTTAAATCGTGTCGATAAAAAATCCAGTTACTGCTGCGTCCACTTTTCAAATAAAACGCGCCTCCGTTCTTGCACCATACATGCCCTCGGAGGAGACTGCTTTGCTCGAGACTAACATGCTGATCAATCCAACCAAAAACAAAACAAAGATCATCGCCACTATCGGTCCGGCGTCTGACTCACCACAAGTCATCGAAGACCTCATTCGTGCGGGGATGAATGTTGCCCGTTTAAATTTCTCTCACGGCGATTTTTTCACCCATGCCAATCGTATCTTGCGGCTCCGAGAAGCCGAGCAGGCCACAGGAAGACGCGTGGCGATCATGGCAGATTTGCCAGGCCCAAAAATGCGTTTGGGTGAAATCCAGCCCGAACCGGTTTATTTAGAAGCAGGTGCCGCATTTACACTCACTACGCGAAAAATTGTTGGTAATTCACAAATTGCCTCAACGAGCTTCGAGCCGCTGCCGCAGGTGGTGAAGCCCGGAGACCGGCTTTTTTTGAATGACGGTCTTGTCCAGCTTATCGTTCAGGATGTTGAGGATCAGGAGGTGCATTGTTTGATCGCCGTCGGTGGCGAGCTCCGTTCCAGAAAGGGACTCAACTTGCCGGGAATTCGACTCGGCGTCAGCGCCTTCACTGCGCATGACCGAGAGTGTCTTGCTTTCGCAATTGCAAATGGCGTTGATGCGGTGAGCCAATCCTTCGTCGAAAAGGCTGAGGATATTCACGAAGTTCGATCGGCCATCCGCTCCCTCGGTGGCAGTCAATTTCTTATCGCAAAAATTGAACGAGCCGAAGCCCTTGTTCATCTGGATGAAATTTTGGAGGCTGCCGATGGGCTGATGGTGGCTCGGGGCGACCTCGGTGTTGAATTGCCGATCGAGCGAATGGCGTTGATCCAAAAAGAGATTATCGCAAAAGCAAACAACGCAGGCAAACCAGTCATTACTGCGACGCAGATGCTGGAATCTATGACAACCAGCCGCTTGCCCACCCGAGCCGAGGCAACCGATGTCGCCAACGCTATTATCGATGGCACCGATTGCATTATGCTCTCGGCTGAATCCGCGACGGGACGCTTCCCTGTCCTCTCTGTCGCCATGCTTGCTTCTATCGCTAATAACGCCGAAGAGTATCGTGAATCTCTTCGCGAAATTTCTTCCCGCACAAAGACGCTCAGCGCCCCGACAAATGCCGACGAGGCCCTTTCAGAAATCGTGGAACGCGCTATTCAAACCACACCAGTGTCAGCGCTTTTTGTGCGAACTCAAAGCGGCACCACCGCCCGCAAAATCTCTCGCTTCAAACCCTGGGTGTGGATCGTCGCATGCACCATGGATGAAAACATTTGTAGAGGCCTTTTGTTCTCTTACGGGGTGCATCCTATCCAAATTTCAGCGGAGCCGGAACACTGGACAGACTTTACCAAAAAATGGCTTCAATCCAACGGTTTTCCGGTTGGACTCGTTCTACTCGTGGCCGGTCCATCGCAGCAAAATCCTGGGGCGAATCTCCGAATTGAATTCCTTCATCTAGAGCGTTCATCAAACCATTCTTGAACCATTTTGACCAAATAACCCAAGGCATCTACGGAAAAGGAAAGGCGAAGCCGGGCAGTTTCGTATATACATAATTGGCCAAATGAGCACCGAAAAATCCCATGTTCTATCTGCCTCAACCGGCTTCCGGCAATTTTTCAATGACGGCTTTTAAGATAACATGTGGAGACTTTTCGCGCACGAACACAGCGATCAAGGCAGGCATCCCACGGCAGTGAACCGCCACGACAAACGCATCCTCATCCCAGCGAAATTGGAGAGGGCAAACGGCAGAAAACCCCGAAATGGCATTTAGGGAGAACTGGTCGGCAAGCGATCTGCCAAGAGGGTGTGAGCGACGGAGGCGCCGACAAGCTCACACTGAGCCTTAGTTGAATTTCTCAAGGAGAATTAGAAAAGGGCTTTGCCAGGATCAATTTGTCAAGATTATAGCCTTGCTCCAGAGCGATCTGACGCATTTTTTCCATAACTTCTTCTGGCGGGGTGGGGTTACGGGCCAGGAACCAGAGATAGTTGCGGGAAGGATGGCCTACGACAGCCCATTGATAGCCGGTGTTATCAAGCCCGATGATCCAGTAGTCGCCTGCAAGAGGCCAGAAAAAGCTGACTCGTAATTTTGCATTGCCGGAATCAGGAACGACCGAGGCGATGCCGCGGATTTGCTTCCTCAGGCCATCGGCTCGGGTAGTGGAGTTGAGGACGTCAATGCGCCCATCTGGGCGGGAGGTGTACGTGGCTGTGGTGTGGCGGTCGGTGTCTCGCTGGAAAAAGTTGGGCAACCGGCCTACCTCATGCCAGAGGCCAGTGTAGTGAACGAGGTCTACTGAAGGCACAGTGGTTACTTCGGGCAAAGCATGGCGAATGGCGCAGCCACCAAAAATTGCTGTGCAAAACAGTCCAAGAAGAACTGCGATTGAAGGGAGCTGGAGGTTCATTGAGGGTTGTTTGTTGATTCACCCATTTTGCGGCTTGTCTGGAGTGTGAGATTGCGATTTCCGCGAGCGCGGAGTTCTTCGCGGAGTTTGTAAACAATCCAACGTTTGATCTCGTTGTCGAAGTGGGTGCCGAAACGAATCTTTTTGCCGTCGGAACAAAGGATTTCTATGCCGCGCACAGGACAGTAATTTTGGGTGTAAAAAACTTTCTGTCCGACATCTGACACTGCCTCGCAGGGTATTTGAATGGTTTTGCGCCAGCCGAAGAGTTCCGACTGGTAGATAAGTTTTCCAAGTGTCAGGAACAACCGAAAGCGGGTGTATTTCATTTTTATTGCTGAGACGAGCAGGAAGACACCGGCAAAAATGAAGACAGAGGCAAATATGGCAAAAGCAAAAGGCCCGGCGGTTTTTTCTTGAATCTCGTTCCCTGATGCAAGCAACGGCGTTAGAAAAATGAAACTTGAAACCGCAATCCAGAGAAGAGCAAAAGGCAACAAAAACCCACTTTTGCCGGAGCGCGGTATATCGAGACCAAAATCGCCATCGACCGTGAGAAAATGGCGCAATTTTTTTTGGGGCGGTTCAGGGACAGGATCGTCAGGAAAATCGTCGCCTGGTGAGAGAGCGGCATTTTTCTGGAGCAAACTTAAATCCGTCTTTTCGCCACAGGAACCGCAGACGACTTTATCGCTCTGGCCGGTTGCGCCGCATTCAATTTGGGCTTGAGAGCCGTATGTATTTTGGCACGCAGGGCATTTTTGTCGAGAAACGAATTTGAGCACCAAGGAGTCGATCAGCTTTTTCATGGTTTCACAACGCTGCCCCTGCAAGGGGAATGATAATTTTGGATCAAAGAAACCGGTCGAGAATAGGACTGAGATTGCGCACCGTATTCTCGGGCCAGAGTCCTTTATCAGTCACAAGAGCGCTATCCAAGGCGCGATGCTCTTCAAGAACTGATTCGAGTGGCAGGTGCGGGATAAGAGCGACCAGAAGTTTTCGAGCGGATTCAGCGTTAGCATGGAGATGCTCCATGATGGTTTTGGCATCAACACCATTTCCCTCGTGGCGCCATGAATCAAAGTCTGTGACAAGACACACATTGGCATAGGCTATCTCTGCCTCGCGAGCAAGTTTTGCTTCGGGCAAATTGGTCATGCCGATCACATCGAAACCGAGACGATGGTTAAGCTGTGACTCCGCCCGCGTTGAGAAGGCGGGACCGTCTATATTGACGTAGGTGCCACCTTCATGGATGGGCAGCCCGAGGCCTAGAGCGGTTTTATGAATTATGCGCCGCAGTACTGCGCTAGTCGGTTGGTCGAATGAAATATGGGCAACAATGCCGTTCCCGAAAAAGGTGTGGTGCTCACGTCTCGACGTGCGGTCAAAGAACTGATCGGGCAGCACAAGATGGCGCGGGGGATACTGCTCTTGCAGACTCCCAACGGCACTGAAAGCAACAATGCACCTTACCGCACAGCGGCGCAGCGCAAGGATATTGGCGCGATGATTGATCTCTGTTGGGAGAAGCCGGTGTCCGATGCCGTGGCGTGGGAGAAATACCACCCGACGCCCGGCTAGTCGTCCTTCCAATAGCCGATCCGAGGGGGAGCCAAATGCAGTTTGCACTTCGATATGGTCGGTGATTTGAAGGTCGGGTATTTCGTAAAGACCAGTCCCCCCGATGACGCCGATAGCAGACTCTTCGGAGGCTTCTGTCATGGGAAAAGATGTGTTCATTACGCTCTGAGGCTTCCCTTGCTGATGGCTGCGACCTCTCCCCGCACCCAGTCAAGATAGGCAGCGGAAACTGCTTCCGCTCGAATCGCGATTAATTCTGGAACTTTATAGGGATGATGTTGTTTCACAAAAAATTCAAGCGAGTCAAAGAGTGACCTGGTGGTTTTAACCAAGAGTAGACATTCAGAATCGTTCTGGAGTTGCCCATCCCACCGGTAAAAAGAGCGGCCAGCCGGGAGAATATGAACGCAGGCGGCAATTTGTTTTTCAACAATTCGTCTGGCAAAATCACTGGCAGAACCGTCGGAAGGAAACGACATCAATGCCACGATCAATTCGTTGTCGAAATCTGCCGCTGTGCCTTGTCGAAGCATTATCTGAGGAAACGTTCGAGATTTGCCTCTTCCCACTTTCTGGCGCGTGCGTAGCTGGGAAATTGGCGTTCGCGTTTGTAGAAGGCTTCCGTATGAATTTTTCGACGACCGTTTGGCCCTTCTTCTTCAGGAACAACCGCGTGTAGCATCTCGTGGTAGACGACATATTCCAAAAACCAGAGCGGCACAAAAGGTTCGTCGAGCAAGGGATGGATGCGTATAAGTTTTTCTTCCTCACGAATAGTTCCAAAGACGAAATATCGGAGGGGACGTTGTCGTCTGCGACGGCCCCAGCAAATGGTATAACCTTTCAGAGAATTGTTGAAGAATCTGGCGTTGAGCCGATCAAAGATTTCGCGCAGATCGAAAAATCGCCCTTCGTGGGAGAAGGGCAATTGTTGTTGGATTGGGAAAGATTGCGCTGAAATTTTTCGCTTTGTCTTGGACTTTGGCATAAGAAAAAGACCTCCGAATAAGGTAAGCTGATGGCGAACTTGAGCAAGCGGGAGCAGCAAAAAAGTTTAAGATCACAAAAAGTATGTCAATAGATCACATTAGAATTACAATGAGTATGCATTTTGAAATAAAAAAGACCCTTTCTCCATCTCATCTCTATCGATGATGGCCGACCCCTTTCAGGCCCCTCTGAGTTATCCTGCCCCCTCCGCCCTTAAGGCTCTATCGGTGTTGGCTCTCCAGCTTTTTTCTTTTCATCCAGGCGTTTCTGTCGTTCAGACAATTCGATATGAAATTGCTCGCTGGAGGGTTCCTCTCCAGGAGTTTGGGTTCTGCCAAAGTAGTCCGTGAAAGATTCTCCAGGTTTACGATTTTTGGCGAAATCTTCCAAGTAAGGTCGAATGTGAGATGCTAGATCGTCGTAGGCTACGCTTTTTTCGATTAACCCCGCAAGACGATTTCCGCGATAAGATCCGCCGACGTAGAGGGCATACTTGCCGGGTGCTCGACCGACGAACGCAATATCGGCGTTGTAGGGACGTGGACAACCATTCGGACAACCTGACATGCGAATGAGCAGAGGTTCCTCTTCGAGACCAAGCTCACGGAGGATTGGATCAATTTTCTCCATTAGCGGAGAAAAAACCCGCTCGCTTTCGGAAAGGGCAAGTCCGCAGGTAGGTAAAGCGACGCAGGCGTGAGCAACGCGCCGTGCACGGGTCAGTTTGGCGGGATCGGCCAAGCCATGAGATGCCAACAGCGCTTTCAGGGGGCCCTCTGCCTCAGCGTCGAGATCATAGAGATAGATATTGCAATTCGGAGTAATTCGCAAACTAGGGGAAAATCGGGCGCAGACTTCACGGAGCGCCGTGCGAAAACGCACGTTTGGAGTGTCTTTAATGCGGCCTTCGGGAATAAATACTCCGTAGAAAAATTTACCGTCACCCTGGGGATGCCAGCCCAAAGAATCCTCGACACTCTCAAACGTCACTGGCCGCGGGGCCTCTACAGGAAAAGAAATTCGCTCTTTGACTCGATCCAAAAACCATTCGATACCGCGATCGCGTATCAGGTACTTCAAACGCGCCTGTTTACGATCATCGCGCCGTCCAAAGTCGCGCTGGACGGACACGACAGACTTCAACGCCGCGAGGGCATTTTCTCTGTGCACGAACAAAAGAGGCTTCGAGAGAGCGGGATGTGTTTGGATCTGACCGTGAGACATTCCAAACCCGCCCCCTACAAAAATCGTGTAGCCGGTTACCTCGCCACCTTCCACTTCAGGCACAAGACCAGTGTCTTGGGTGAAGATGTCAATATCGTTGAACGGCGGTATTGCCAGGCCAATTTTGTATTTGCGGGGGAGGTAGGTTTCCCCGTAAAACGGATCCGGGGGTTCTTCTGTGATTTTTTCTCCGTCGAGCCAGATCTCGGAGTAGCTGTGAGAGGCGGCGTAGAAGGTCGTGCTAATTTCAGCCGCAAAACGCAAAACCTCCTTAGCAACAGCGGTCTTCAAGGGAATGGCCGTCGCCATGGTATTACGGACGATATCCCCACAGGCTCCTCGGGTCGTAAGCCCGCTCTTATTGATTCGGCGAATGCAATCCTTGAGCGATCCAAAAAGAACACCGTGCATCTGGATTCCTTGCCGATTTGTGAGCCGGATCGAACCGTTGCCAAGCGCGTCGGCCATACGGTCGTGGGCGAGAAATTGTTCAACTGAAAGGTCTCCTCCAGGAATTTTGGTCCGCACCATAAAACTCCAGGCCTTGTCTTTTCCCTCTTTTTTCAGGGCGGCGCGTTTGTCCCGGTCATCCTGCTGGTAGGTTCCATGGAATTTCAAAAGCGTGGCATTTTCCTCATCAAAATGAGTGCCTCCTACCTGAAGCGCATCGGCGATGTGGCCACGCAGCCCTCGGCTGTCTCGTTTGATCTCTTCAACGTTTTTGTTGCTCATCGTTGGGGCATTTAATCATTAAACCGCCCGCTGTAAACCCGCGAAACGCCCGAGTTGGCAATTATGACGCGCCTCGGATGACGAAACGCAAACGCCTCCTTCCCTTTTTCTTATCCAGAAAAACTTTGGGAGAGTGCCTTGACCTCTCCGACGATGCGTTTGCAAATCGCCTGGTCAAATCGGGAGAAACTGGACCCTTGCGGCTTATGTCCGAGGGCCGTGCCGTCGAAAACTTTGTCAAAAACAAAAAGGCCCCACTCGGCAAATTGATTCAATAAACGATAAGTTAACAATTTTTTTGTCAGGCGGATGGTTGAGCCATCTTGCGTTGTTTTTTCCTGTAAGGTGTTCTCGTAATCGTCAACGAGAATAAACCCGTCATCAATGAGAAGGGGCCAAAAAATCTGAAAATCGCGATCAATCCGACCATCGGCGTCATGAATGAGTGCTCCGATCCTAGGCGTTTTGATGAGCGCCAAAACCTCCGAGCTGTTATTTAAATGCAGATGATGTGGATAAAGACGGATGAAATTCATCACGCCAAATTGTCGAAAAGCAGCCTCAGCGGCTTCGCGATTCTCCTGATAGGAACCATCCGCTGCGCGAGATCCCCCCTCGAACTTTTCCACAACCACCAGTCGCCCTTGCCCTCGGAAGTCTTTGTAGCCTAAGGCTGCCGCGACACTCCCCGCCCCGCGAGCCGCTCCAACCTCAACAGCGTCAAGGTCAGGATGTTTTCGGATTTCTTCCCAAATTCTCAAATAAATCCTCCAATCAAGCATGCCGCCCACATGCCTTCAAATTACCTTGAACCGGCCTTTTTGCGTAAGCATATAAATTCTCGACTTCAAAGACAAGGGACGGGGTCGCACTTCCTGTTTGATGACGTGGATTGTGGACTGATTGTTAGATTGATCGTGCATGTGCTAAGAAGGAAACAGCGTTACAAAAAAAAGTGACCTGTAAAATAAGATTCTTAAAAAAATTCACTGGCATCCCGCCGCCCCGGAGGCGATTTTTGCAATATGAACAAACAAGTTTCCGTGGGAGATTTTGCTCCTGATTTCAATGCTCCGGTCGTCGGGGGAGGCTACTCAAATGGTGAAACAGTCCGTCTCGCTGATCTTCGCGGACGACCTGTAGTGCTTTATTTTTACCCGAAAGACGACACGCCCGGCTGCACCACCCAAGCATGTGAATTACGCGACGGATGGAATAAGCTGGTAGACAAAGCTGCGCTTTTCGGAGTGAGCACTGATTCTGTGGAAAGCCACAAAAAATTCATCGAAAAATTTTCTTTGCCCTTCCCATTGTTAAGCGATGAATCACGGCAAATGGTCGAGTCCTACGGTGTTTGGGTTGAGAAATCCATGTATGGAAAAAAATACATGGGGACAGAACGCTCGACCTTTTTAATAGCCCCCGATGGGAAGATAAGCGCAATTTTTCGAAAGGTAAAACCGGAGGAACATCTAAATTTGATTCTCGGAGCATTTTCGGGATGAGCGCCAGCGATGGACATTGGGTGCACTCATTTGCACGAGCTCTGATGCTTTCCGGCTACGAAAGCTTCGAGCGACTACTTGACAAACTGCCAGCAGCTATTGAGACACCGCTGCGGCGCGAAATACGTCCCTTGCGCGACCTTTTTCTCCGTGAAAGAAAGGCCCACATTTGTTTTGTTGGGGATGAGGCGGCTCCACTGCGCCCGCTTCTTTCCGAAATATTGATGGCACCGATGGGCGAACCGTTCGAAAGAGCATTTCGCACAGCAGCCTGGACGTCGCTCGGCGGACGCGGTCGTGAAATAAGCGTTTTAATTGTCCGCGCAACCGATCATAAATGCATCGAGCGGGCTTCGGCCTCGTTAAGCACTCATACCCCAGACGCAATTCTTTTAACTGGCAGCCGTCATTCAAATGCCCAACTCATCGCGAGTGCGGTCGCTGCGCTTCTCCCCCATCTCATCGAGCCGGAAGCGTCTGTGCCAGTGACCGCCGCATGGGTCACTGAGGAAGGCGAGCCGGGGGATGCCGTTGCCGGAGTTAACGCCGCAATCGCCGAGTTTGGCGGAATATCCCGACGTTTTATTGGCAGTTTCCCTGTGCACCTCACCTTTCGACTCCGACAGGATGGACTGCTTGAAAATCCTGCACAACGTCGGCGCGATCCGTCTCTCGAAACCTTTTTGGGTGTGCTCGCCTCCGAAATGCATGATAATGCAAAACTCTCTTTTGCACGCGGCACCATGTCGCTTCGTGCCCGCCTGCGTCTCGCGGAAATTTTAACCCGCGCCGCGACAACCCTGAGTGGAATAATAGGTTCGCAGCCTGTTCCTTTAGCTGATCTTCCTTTGTTGACCTCTCTGCAAATCGCTTTGGTGGCAGCGATTGTGAAGGTCAGCGGACGAAATCTTGACGCCAGACTTATGGCGGAATTCACCGCTGCTGTCGGATGGAGTATCGCAGCCTCCGGCGCCTTTCGTGGTCTCACACGGTTTGGGCTAAAAATGTTGCCGGGCTGGGGACATGTCCTCTCCGGAGGAGTTGCCGCTGCAGGGACGCACGTCTTGGGGCGCTCTGCCGCAGCGTTCTTCATTGAAGAAGCCTCTCCTTAGTTCCATCCCGTTAGGCCATAAATCCTGCCCGACACTTTATTTAAAACTGCAGACATATCTTGTTACGGTATGTTTCCAGTAAGAAGCCTGCAAAACAGGCCTAAAACGAACGCACAAATCGAATCAACCGGCCAAGACCACAGCAGTGGCCGCTCCGATGGCAAGCCGCTCGTCTTTATCATAGCGGCTTGTTGCCCTCTGGAAAAAAACGGACTTTCACAATGGCGCTGGCGTGAACCAAGCGAACATTACCGCCGACGACGCCTGTAGCGTGCAGATCGGCGCCCAAGCGGCTTTTACGGTTCTGTGGCCGTGCAGATTGCTCCACCTATTAAGTCTCCCAGGAGAACTACACCACGAGCACCGATTTTAATGCAGCGATCTTTACCTCGACGGCAGCCACCACGACCCTCTGGGTTCCTATTGATCTGACCGCGCATCATAGAGGGACAGACCCTAATGGCACTACCTTGACATCTGCAAAAGTGGAGATGTTAAGTTAGTGCCATTCGGGACAGAGCCTTTATGCGGTCCCTTTATGTGTTGCTCGTTGTGGCAGTGTTGCGCGTGCGTGCCGCTCGGACAGTATATGCCCACACAGCACTTCGTCTCTGTCCGCACGCACCTTTTTCCACCGGGAAATCCCTGCGTCTCGTCGCGGAAAGCGTGAGAAAGCGGGCTGGTTGAGGTCGGGCAAGGTCAAAAATATTAGCCATCTCCACATTCGATCGGCCGCTACCGGCTCGCAGCAATTTTTAACTACGACTTACAGGTTCATGCCAGTCTGACCTTGGGAGGTTTTAAACAGTCTGTTGGGAGTTTTGAGTGGGCGTTATCGCTTTTTCTATTTCTATTCCGCCATATTTTATTCATGCCTGGACGAAATTCGCATGTTGGCGAATATTCCCTCCGCGAGTTGCTGGAGCATGTCAGCCGCGGGTGAATGTGTCGCGTCTCGCCTAGTAGCATTTTGCCTGGCGGACGGGGCAAAATTCGAGGTAACTTGCTTGATTACAACTCTGGTTGCAGCATTCAAAATCGCCCGTCCGACCAGACCCAAAGCCCACCTAAACAATTGCGCTATAAGGGGCTTGGGCTGTTTTTTTGCAAGTTTCGTGGCATGATTTGCCGAAGAATCGGTTAAGGCCGTCTTTCTGTTGGATTTGCGGTTTGCTGTTAACAGTGCGGATGTGATAATGAGAAGCAAGAGGCCTGTCAGAATAAAACCACCGGACCAGATAGCAGGATTTCGAGAAAAGGAACGGGCGAAGCGTGTGCGGATATCCGTGCTGGCTTTAATCTGGCGCACGCCGTCCTCAAATTCTCTTCGCGACAATTCAATCTCAGTCGCCAGTTCACTAGCGGCTCTTATTTTTTGCCGAGGCTTGAGAGCCATTCCCGATCCTTTCGAAATTCATTTATAGTCTCTTGAAAGAACGGGGTGCGACTACGAAAAACATAAATACCAAGCCCCGCTGTGAAAATGATGTGCAGGAGTCCCAAGCCCGCTCCAATGATTGCCGGACTAACGGAGAACCAACCCGCTAGAAGAAAGCAAAACGCGATGATGAAGAGCAACCAACCCGCCGTTGCGCAGATGATGGCGGCTAATAAAGCAAGCACCAAGAAAGCGAGGCGACGCGCCGCCTCGGCCGCTTCGGTGGCAAGGAGTTCAGAGCGCGCGGTGAGGAGGTTTGCGAACGCACTGACAGTTTTGAGGATGCCGTTCCGCAGCCCTTGCTTCTTGCCCTTGCCACTCGATGAATGGAGCGAATTGCTATGCCCGACGGGCTGATTCACAGGAGTTTGGCCGACCCGGCGAGCTGTTACTTCCGGAAGATCAGGCCGAGAACAAAGCCGACTCCGAGCGCGGTTGCCACAGCGCGGAGAGGATTTTCGCGCACATAGGCTTCGGCATCATCGGTCAGAGTGCGGGCGCGTTGACGTAGCTCTGCAGCCTTACTCTCTGCGGCAGTTTTGAGTTCACCAACACGGGATTCTGCAACCGACTTGAGCTCTGCCGCTTTAATCTCTGCCGCATGGCGAAAACTGTCAGCGGCCTGTTTAAAATGTTCCCGTCCGGATTCGATTTCTTTTTTGACGTCACTGATTGCTGCTTCGTCGCTCATAATATGCCTGGCTTGAAGTTGTGTTTTTTGTGAATGCACGCATCCCTGTTTTTATGGATTCGAACGGGTTCGTGCTATTTGCTTTTCGTAGACAAGATAGCCTAGAGGTCTGTTCATGCAAGTGCATGAATTTCGTTAAAGCGATTGACTTTTCGCGCTTGTCGCTTTATCATAAATTTCGCTTTAGAAGATCTAAAACACGTTGCTTTGGGGAAAACGGCTATGGATGCAAAAATTAAAAAAACCGGCGTGACCCCTAACATTCTGGCAACATCTCACAACAACCTTCATCCCGATATGGAAAAAACGACTGAAGCGGCGAGGAAAGCCGAGGATATTGGCAAGCAGGCCTTTGAGGAAGCAAAAGATGCCACTTTGAAAGCGGGAGAAGCCTTGAAGGCTCTTTTTGCCGACCCCACTACCGGCCAGGCGAGGGCCATTTCCTCTCTGGGGCCGAAAGGAACCCTCCAGACGGGGGTTGTGTTTTTGACGGTGTTTGTTCTCTCAACATTTGTCGGCTCTTTTTTGGTTGTTAAAAGGGTTTTTGGGGGTTTGGGTGAATTAGGTGGAGGATTCCAAACGCGTATGGTCATCAGTTCGCTTCTGGGAGCTGTGCTGACCGCCGCTGCGTTTGCTGTTTCCATCTGGACAGTGGCTCACCTTTTTGGGAATCGGAAACTCAACTGGAGGGAGACGATGTTCTCCACGGGCGTATGCCTTGCACCAATGAGTGTTGCTTTTCTTATCGGAACTGTCTTGGCCATCCTGAACCTTTATACACCTTTGATGGGCGTATTTCTGGTGGCGCTTTCGATGCTAATTCTTTGCCTGAATGCTTTGCTGACAAGTTTAGCAGGTGTCTCTGAGCGGCTGAGTTTTTTACTCACTCCTGCTGTTCTTCTCATCACAGCGGTCCTCATCTACCTCGTAAGATAATATTTTGCTCGATTGAGTGTTCCGTCGTTTTTCGACTTGCACTCGAAGGAACTTCTCTGGAGTCTGAAGGGAATGAAAGTTTTCGTTACAGGCGGAGCAGGATATATCGGTAGCGTGTGCGTCGAGCATCTTCTTGACAACGGCTACGCTGTTGTGGTGTTTGACAATTTGAGCGAGGGTCATCGCGCGGCGGTTGATCCTCGGGCAGAGTTTATCGAGGGAGATTTGCGTGATGCCGATTCGATCGAAACCGCCCTTGGCGACACTCACCCGGATGCGGTCATGCATTTTGCCGCAAGCGCACTCGTTGGGGAGTCGATGAAGAATCCGTCGAAATACTTTCGTAATAACGTCGTCTCAGCGGTGAACTTACTCGAAGCGATGATTCACAAACAAATAGGGTGCCTGGTTTTTTCCTCGACTTGTGCGACGTTTGGCATTCCAGACCGGATGCCGCTTGACGAGACACAGCCGCAACGTCCAATCAATCCCTACGGCGAATCGAAGTTAATGGTCGAGAAAATGTTGCGCTGGTATTCACAATTACACGAAATGAAATGTGTGGTACTGCGTTATTTCAATGCGTCGGGTGCGAGCCATCGTTATGGAGAAGATCACCGCATCGAAACTCATCTGATCCCGAATGTCCTCAAGGTCGCTCTGGGCCAGAAGGATCACGTTGAGATTTTTGGCACGGATTACGAAACACCCGATGGCACCTGTGTGAGAGATTACATTCACATTGCTGATCTTGCTCAGGCGCACCGTCTGGCGCTTTCCATCCGTGAATCTGATTTTTTCAACTTGGGAACAGGTGGAGGCAATTCCGTTCGAGAGGTCATCGGTTGCTGTGAACGAGTGTCTGGCAAAACGATCAAGGTTCTCGAAAGCCCGCGACGCCCCGGAGACCCGGCTCGGCTGGTGGCTGATTCGCGTAAAGCCCGGGAAATCCTTGGGTGGAAACCGGCTTTTCAAGACATCGAAAAGATCGTGCAATCAGCGTGGGAGTGGCATTGCACACACCCTAATGGCTACGGGGATTGACCAGCCAGACGCTATGGTTGCGAACGTATCTAATGAGGATTCCTTTGCCGACGTGTGGGATGTGATCTTTGCCAACGTACATGGTCGTAAGTCTCATTCGGGAAACATGGGCGTTTTTAAATATTTAAATCGATTAGATATTTTGCTATCGCCGCAGTTTAAAACTGTGTGTCATGGATGCGTTCCACGGGTGCGTTCAGAGAGAGGATCTCTGGGAGCAGTCCGATCGCTGGTAGAACGATGGGTTCTCCGTTGATGTGAACCACGCGAGGGCCGTTTTAACCTGAGCAACAGAAACTAAGGGTCATGGACGAACAACAGCTCCAGCAACAACGCGCCGGTTGGGCACGGCCTCCCGCAGCTGCGGTCGGCTACTCGAACGCTCGGCATGAGCAGCTCGATGCTGACGGGCGCCCGCGTCCACTCTGGGCGACTCTGTTCGACCGTATGAACCGACTCGGCAAGAGCGATCTGAGGCTTCTTGCAGAGAGAATGGCGGCGACCATGCGAGAAATGGATGTGACCTTCAAAGTCCAACACGGACCGCTCCGACCTATTCATCGCCGCAAACCGTGGGACTGCGATATTATACCGCATATTTTTGATCCGATTGACTGGGCTGTTGCCGAAGAGGGTATTTCTCAGAGGCTCAAAGCGTTTGAGCTATTTTTGGCAGATGTTTATGGGCAACGCGAAATTCTCCGAGCCGGCGTTCTACCTCTACGCCCGGTGCTCGGAAGTCCGGCTTTCCTTCATGCGGCCCTAGGTGTTCCCCCTACCGCAGGTTGTTATCTACATCTCTGCGGCATCTGCCTCACCCGAGACGCCACAGGGCAGCTTGCGGTCAAGAACCATCTCTTCACACGTGGTGTAGGCATTTCTTACATGATGCAGAATCGCCGTATCCTGTCCCGCGTGCATCCGGACATTTTTTTGGATTTACCTGTTGCCTCGATTTCGGAGACGCCGCTGCGGATTTTGTCGCATCTACGGGAGATTTCCCCAACGCCAGAGGGAGATTTCACAGCGGTTCTACTCTCGCCCGGTCCAGGGAGTCCGAGCTATTCGGAGCACAGCTTTCTTGCGCGGCGAATGGGGCTTTTGCTTGTTCAGGGTGGGGATCTTGTCGTGCTGGATGACAAGGTCTATTTGAAATCCGTCGGGGGGCTTGAAAGGGTCGAGGCCATTTACAATCGTCTCTCACATCCCTGGCTTGACCCGTTGGTTTGCCGCCGCGAATCTCTCCTTGGCGTTCCGGGTATTGTTCATTGTTTGCGGCGCGGCAGCGTTGCGATGATGAATTCCTTTGGGAGTGAACTTGCCGATGACCGTTCTCTTCTGCCTTTTTCAAACGCCATTATCCGGTTTTACCTTGGAGAACGCCCTCTTCTTCCGACCCTCGACACATTCTGGATGGGTGATATTGACCAACGTGAGATGGTTCTCGCCGATCTCGCTTCATACCGCATTCGGCCATTATTTGGCGATGAAATTGTGGGGAATTGGCGGGGGCTTCCCTTGACGGCCCGGGAGGAACGAGATCTGCGCTCTGCAGTGCGCCGCAATCCTCAAGTCTACGTGGCCCAACCTTCCGATGAGGGGGGAGTGGCCTTTGTTTACAACGGGGTCAAGCGCCAGGAGCGTTTTCAAGATCATCTCCTCTTTGCCCTTCGAGAAGGGGGCAAATTTCACCTTTTCCCCGGTGCGCTCACGCGTGTTTCGGGAGAAAATTCCCCTCTGACCACTTTTGGTATGGGTGGCGGGAGCAAAGACTCTTGGGTGCTTTTCTCCGGAGAGGAGAATGAGCAACCTGATGAAAGCATTCTTGTAAAAACAGAAGCAGATGAAGATCGCAAAGTTGTCGTTGCTAACAACACGATTACCAGCCGCGTGGCTGAGTCTTTCTATTGGCTCGGCCGTTACTTGGAGCGCCTGAACAGCCTTGCCTTCATGATCCAGGTGATCGAGTCCTTGGAAATTGAAGAACTCAATGCCTCTGAACGGAGGCACTACCGTCCGATCTGGAGCCGACTCTTGCCACCGATAGAAGGCAGCGATGGCGGACGACGAAGCATTGGAAGCCGGGCCGATCGTTATGCACTTCTTCTCAGACCGGGAACACCAGAAAACGGAACCGGTCTTGTTGAGAGTGTCATGCGCAACGCCAACTCGATCCAGGATTCGCTCTCACCCGAATCTTGGGCCGTCCTTGCAGAGTTGCGTGACACCTTCGCCCGATGCCGATTTCAGCCTGGAATTAATGAAGCAAGAGCCGCCGTTGAAATCCGCTCGCTTGCGGATGCCGCCACCAGACTCCCGCCATTATTTTTTGCCATGGCCGATTCGACGCTCTTGGCCAATGAGGGGCGGATTTTGTGTGGATTCGGACAACATCTCGAACGGGCGATCATCACGGCAAATGCTATTCTTGCTATTCAACCCTTACTCCATGCCCAAATAACCCGTGGGAGAGAAGCGGAACATGCCACTGAGATCGAGCTGTCCGCGTTTCTTCGTTTTCTCGGCTCTCGGGATGCTTACCGAAAAGTTTATCAAATGCGCGCCCGGCCGATTGAGGTTCTTGAGTTGCTCTATAGAAACCCCGAAGTTCCTCATTCAGTAAGGTATTGCCTCGATCAGTGTGCTGGATGTCTGCGTCAACGCCGTCTCGCAGTCGCACGCGGGACAATGCCGGTTCTGGAAAAGATTGAACTGCTGTTAGTGTTGATTGATCGCGTCCGTTGGGAACGAATTGCTAAGAGCGTAAAAACCGAAGCGGGTTCTGCCCGCAACTCGTCACTAAGCGAGGTTCTCACAGCTCTCTACGATGAAGTTTCAGGGATTCATGACCTGGTCACCGACCGTTTCTTAAGCCATCAGGCTCATATTTCTTCAACAGACGGCGGGTGGGAAGCGGTGTAGAAAGTCGAAGGCATGGAATACGAGATTGTTCACACCACAAAATATACCTATGGTCACCCTGCGGCAGAAGCTTACGCCGAGGCGCGCCTTACGCCCCCACCCGATTTACCCGGTCAAGTTGTGGTCCAGCGCACTCTTGAAATTTCACCTAGTGCCCACATTTCTTCTTATGTGGATGCCTGGGGCAACCATGTGGAGTTCTTCTCACTTCCTTTTCGTCACAAGCAACTGCTGGTTACAAACCGTCTCCTCGTCTCGACCAAACCCAGCCCCCCACCTGATGTGGCCCTAGATGTCAGCGTGCAAGAGGCACGACAGATTTTTTCCTCCATCCTTCCCGATGTATTCGATTATCTTCAGCATACTGAAACGACCCCTCTCCTGCCGGAATCGGTGAGGTGGGCCAGAAGTCACATCGCCGGGCGTCGCAGCCTGCGGGAGACTCTTTCAAGCCTTAACCAGCGCGTTCACGAATTCTTCGCCTATCGCCCCGGAGTGACAGACAACTCCACGCCTCTTGCGCGGATTTGGGAACAACAAGCAGGTGTCTGCCAAGACTTCGCCCACATTACCCTGAGCATCCTGCGTGCGGGTGGGTTGCCTTGCCGTTACGTCTGCGGCTACATTGAATCTGCTCCCGCCGCTCATGTGGGGGAAAGGACCGGCGGGCGTCGGCTCATTGGCGCAGCAGCAACACATGCGTGGGTTGAAGTAATGCTTCCTGGCCGTTTCTGGGCGGCAATTGATCCCACCAACAACTGCTGGTGTGCAGAACAACACGTGACCGTATCCTACGGACGCGATTTTAGTGATGCGACGCCTTTGCGCGGAACATTCAAAGGATCCGGTGGACAAAAGCTCGACGTCAAAGTCCACGTGCTTCGGCGCACGCCAAGTGAATCTCCAAAAAAGAGTGACTGATGCTTGTCTCAATAGATTATGAAGTTCTTTACATTTACGACGAGCCGGTGAGCTTTTCGCCGCTCACTTTGCGCATATTACCAAGACCCGGTCCCTTTGTTCGTTGGCTCGAGTGGAGTCTGAAAACTGATCCTGTGGGAGATACTCAGCACCGAATAGATCATTTTTCAAATCAATGCCTGTATGTTTTTTTTGACACCACACTGCACGAAAAACTTCGTGCATCTGCAAAATTTGAACTTGCACTTACGCCAAGAAATCCGTTCCATTTTCTCGTAGAATCACGTGGGCTTGAAGTTCCGGTTTCCTACACAACCAGAGAACGCTTTGTTTTGTCTCCATTCCTAGGCCAAACAGCTCCAGAACGGCTCTTAAGCATGCTGCCTTTTCGACCCTTCCCGGATGGGGTCTCCGTTGTGGAGGGGCTGACCGATCTTCTGTTGCGGCTTCACGAATTGGTCACCTACGAAGCACGTGAAACCGGACATCCACGCCCTCCGGTCACAACATTGACGCTTAGACGGGGCGCTTGTCGCGACACTGCGATTCTTCTCGACGCCATTCTGCGCGAAATGGGATTTGCGGCACGGCTTGTCAGCGGTTTTCTGTGCGAATTTCAAACCGACCCCGGCAAGCGGCTTGCCAAAGGAGCCATGCATGCTTGGAACGAGGTTTTTCTTCCAGGCGCGGGTTGGATCGGAGTTGATGCCACAAATGGTGTTTTTTGCGATCATCATTATTTGCCGACCGCGGTAGGTATAACCGCTGAGGATATCGCTCCGATCTCTGGCAGTTATTATAGCACTAAAACTGTTTCTTCCCGACTCGAATCAAAAATCCTCCTGACCCAAGATGCCACGTGACCGTTTCCACTTTCGAAAAAGCTAAACCCGAAGACGCTCTTTTAGCAGAGGGCGTTGCGGCTGCAGAACGCACTCTGCGTCAGCTCGGCATCTCAATGACTCTTGGTGGAGAGCCAACTTACGTGGCGTTTGAGTCCTCTGGGGAGGAATGGTCAGTTGCCGCCCTCGGTCCGACCAAACTTGAACGGGCTCTGGCTTTCGCAGACTTTGTTCTTGCCGACGCGCTGCCGGGCGGGTTTCGGATTATAACCCCAGGAAAGCTCTACCCTGGCGAAGTCAACCCACGCTGGGTCGTCCAACTCCTGAAGGCCCCCGGCCAGAACTCTCCGTTCCCTTTGGCTGATCCCCCCGACGGCCACCGCAAACCCGGAAAATCTCTCCGCCGCCTCTTACGTTCTCTCGCCCAAAGCCTCGGGGTCTCGCCTCGAAACGTGTTAGAAGCCATTGATCCGCTAAACGTAGCAGAGATGACGGCCGTTCTCCCTCTTGGCCACGATGGAGTCGAATGGACCACAGAATTTTGGCATCGACTCCTGCCAGATGGGCTAAAGCTTCTCGCCGCCGAAGGTTCTGCTGGTCTACGTCTTCCCCTTCACACTCTCCCGACAGCTTCTCTCAAGTCAGCCTTGACATTAGAATGGTCTAATAACCGGCTGCGTGTTTTTGTGCCGCCACTGCGTGCGGAAACATTCCTCATTTTGCTTTTCAAGATAGCGGATGTGTTCCGAGAAGAAGGAATTATTCATGCCCGTCTGGAAGGCTACGCACCGTCGGAATTGGGTGCAGGGTGGAAGCGAATCGGTTTTGCCGCGGATCCGGGTGTAATCGAAGTGAACCTTCCACCTTGTGAGGGATGGAGTGAATATCGTCAGTGGCTATTTGTCCTTCACTCCGCCGCTGCTCGTGCGGAACTACGTAGTGCAAAACCGCAGCCGGATGGTTCACTCAATGGCACCGGGGGCGGCAATCATGTTCTGTTCGGAGGGCCGTCTCTTGATAAAAACCCGTTTTTCACACGCCCGAAGTGGGTCGCCTCGATTTGCCGTTATTTTCAACGGCATCCCTCCCTGGCCTATTTATTTACTGGAGCGTTTTGCGGCCCGGCATCGCAAGCACCACGCCCCGATGAGTCGGGCATTCTGCTCGACGAACTCGAACTGGCCTATTCCACACTCGAACAGCTATCGGACGGTGACCATCGGGCAATCATCGCTGACACTCTGCGAAACCTCCACACTGATTCATCCGGCTCCTCTCACCGCTGTGAAATCAGCTTCGATAAGTTCTGGTGTCCTGCCATCCCCGGAGGCAGCGCCGGTCTGATTGAATTTCGGGCTATCGAGGCATTCCCAAATCCTTCCTGGAATTCAGCCGTCTGCGCGTTACTCTGTGCGATTGCGGCGCGGACAATTCTCAAGCCGTTAAAGTCTAAGCTGCGAGATTGGGATGCTCAACTCCACGACCGCTATTTGCTCCCGTCATTCGTGTGGCACGATCTCAAAATGGTTCTGCGGGATCTCGCCACTGCCGGGTTTGATCTTTTTGCCGGGCCTTGGGACGCCATTTGGAACTGGCGTTTCCCAGTTCTCCTCCGCTCACAATCCGGCCTCACAGCCCGACGAGCAATCGAGCCGTGGCCACTCTTGAGCGACATCCCAGTTGCAGGGGCAGTAACCAGCCGTTTTGTGGACAGTTCACTTGCACGAATAGAATTTACCATTCCCGCACGACACGACAAATCGATTGTTGTGTTTGTCAACGGCCGACCTTTACAATTCTCTGCCCATCTCGGCGCAACAAAGCTTGCTGCTCTTCGCTTTCGCGCAACAGCCTTTTACCCCTCGCTTCACCCTGCCATACCGGTTCAGCTTCCACTGCGTTTGGATATTGCAGAACCACAGAACGGCCTCAAGCGACTGCAAATTTTCGAAAGCTGGCTTCTGGCCGAACCATCCGCAATTTTTAAGCAATGCAACCCACCACATCGTCCGCCACGCGGTTCGAATCTTGCTCCTCCGCGTCCAGGACTCGTCACAGCCGACCTTCGTATCTAGGCTATGAAGGTGGCTGGGTTGAAATCAACGCCACAGAAAGGACCGTGGAAAAAAGAAAATCTTAAGATATTAAGAGGCAGTCGGAACCTCAACGGTTTCTTAATAAATCAGAACCCCGGGGGATTCGGAACAAACTGTCCCCGGCAGTTTTTCAAATAATTCAACGCCATAACTTGGCCCGTTAACTCGAACCCGTCCTTATACACATCGTCGTGCCAACCTTCGATATCTATTGCGCCACGAAAACCAACTTTACGGAGTTCCTCAATTATTCGAATCCAATTACTGTCGCCCAAACCAGGATGTTTGTGATACGCATAAGGGCGCGGACCAATAACTCCTGATGTCGTGACGATATCCCGGTAAATCTTCGCATCCTTGCCGTGCACATGAAATATGCGGTGCGCCCACTCCCTGAGTTGAGGCATCGGGTCGATGAGCTGACACATTTGATGACACGGCTCCCATTCAAGGCCGAGCACCGGCGAGGGAACGGCTTCAAACATCATTTCCCAAGCGGCTGGATGAAAGGCGATGTTCCAGTCGCCAGATTCCCAAGTGCCACCCATGGGACAGTTCTCGAAACCGATTCGAATACCGAGCGCCGCAGCACGATCGCAAAGTGGCCCGAACACCTCCCGAAACCTTTCAACCGATTGGGAAACAGAGCGGCCGCGAACCCGACCGGCAAATCCACACACGATGTCACAGCCAAATTTAGCAGCCGCATCTATGCAGTCCTCCCAACCTTTGCGCGTCGCCTCATCCTCTGGGAGTTCCCCGAGCGGGTTGCCATATATTCCAAGTGAGGAAATGGTCGCTCCTGTTCCTTCAAGCGTCGATGCCACCTCGTCTGCGAGACGGGAAAGATCGGTATCAACAACACGCCAAAAATTTATTTGAAACGACTCAAATCCGTAAGGGAGAAGATAACGCATATATTCCGCAGTGCGCGGACCTTTACCCACCGTTGTGCCAATTCGGATATCAGGTTTCATTACGTTGTTAGGGTGGTTAAGTTTTAAAAGACGATAGTTACTTAAATAATTTAAAGCCAACCCTATGCTTCGAAGTAGTCTGTTTCAACAGCTTTGTATTTTTGGGGTGAAACACCAAACTACTCCTGATGACGCCTTTAAATGGAATTAATTCCCGTCAGTTTATCGGAAAAGCCTGGCCAAAATCTCAAACCATCAGTTTGATTGATATAAAGAAGCAACCACTCAAAATTTATCCTACAACTCGAGTTTCTTACAGCCATTCCCCTCAACGCCAGGGTCCGCAGAATCAGATGCTGTGCGCCAACAAACTTTAGCCGGTCAGACCAAAGGCCGTATTGAGGAAATATCGGAATGCATCCGCGAAAGGTGCAAGCAGACCTAAACCAAACTCGAACTATGTATTCCTCAAAGAATTTATGGGCACAAAGAATTTGCCTTTAAAAGAACGATGGTTTTTTCAAGAGACCGCCAATATAGCAGGCTGTCAGCCGTAGATTTTTTAGGGATAGGCCATGTAAATGGCCATCGTCAAATGGCCTCTCTGTTACTTTGCACGATCAGTAAATTCGATCCTCAAATTGCGGATAACAACCTTGCCGTCTAATTCCCCTTGGACATCGCTGTAAACAAAATGAAAACGAAACGATCGAGTCTGAGTCATTATTTCTTGAGGAAAGTTGATTTCCGCACTGCTCCCCAAGTTCGTGGAAGCAACACAGGTCCTTTTTTCTTGATCAACCTCCATTGTCACAGTTACAGGTTCACTTCCCAAATTCAGATCGAATTTTACATTTTCACCGTCGGAATTT
>CALDSX010000086.1 GCA_937924445.1 uncultured Chthoniobacterales bacterium | reverse complement strand
CTCGACCGCTTCCGCGACCACTCCAATGAAATCCTCGCCTTCATGCGCGACTTCGAGGTTCCATTCGACAACAACCAGTCGGAAAGGGATCTGCGGATGATGAAGCTGCGCCAGAAGATCTCCGGCACCTTTCGCAGCATCGAGGCACTCGTGAACTTCTGCCGCATCCGCGGCTACGTTTCCACGGCACGCAAGGAACGGCCTGCAACGCCTTGGAGGCGTTGCAGCGCGTGTTCCTCGGCACCCCCTTCGTGCCAGCGGTCAACACCTCGTGAGTCTCGCCCACGCGTCGGGTGCGTGCCCCCCCCATTCACTCGCATGGTGGCCGCCCCAAGGCGGGCGGCTACCTGAGCAGTTGCGAAAAAACCACAAATTTAGATTCTTCTTTGAGGAGACGAAGGGAGCGTGTGCTGTTCCGACATAGATGGAGGTGCGGATTTCCGCTTGGCACCACAAATTTGCGATGTTGATGGAAGGATCGAGTTGTGTTAATGTTGAAAGATAGGATTGCTTTACGGTTTTGCGAAAAGGGATTGTTCGGGGGGGCAATTCTGATTTTGGTCTTTGAAATGGTGTAAAAGGCGCATAAAGACGGTGGGCGCCAAGACGATAGACGAAGCCAACCTGCGAGACCTCGCCCTTGAGGTGAGACTTAAAGATTTGCAGCGGTTTCTTTCTTAAACTGCCAAGTTTCCATTGAAGTCAGGGTGAATATCTAGCAAATCACCATGGATCGAATGGTCCGCTTGGCTCGCTTTACGTGAGAATAGTAATAAGCTTTTTAAGCTCGGGACGGTCTGTTCCTTCAGCGTCGAGGTTGAATTACCATCGGGAAAGGAATCCCTGCTTGTGATATCCAACGGAGACAGACGTGAGTCAACGCACTCTGTCGGAAGACTGTCTTTTGGCTGAAGTCAGCGGATTATTGCCACGAAATAACGTCGTCAGTGGACTCGGCGCTTTTTTTGTTTCCAGAACCGCCTAATTTATTCTTTCCGAGACTCAAGGCGATCACCTGGGTGCGTAGAAGACCTGGCCCTGCTCCGGTATTGGGGTCGTAGGGATTGTCCAGGTCATTATCATAATTGGTATCGAAACGAATCCAGTAAGGGCTACCCCAATGATCAAAAAAATGCCAATCAGGGCCTTTTGCACCGCCCAAAGTTGTTGAGCCGACGGTTTTTGGTGCTGGAGGCTCGATAAAAACGATTTTGCGCGGGTTTTTTGTATCATCTTTACCGACAAGAATTTTAATGAGGTCACCGTTGGTTACGCTAACTGTGGTATCCTCTCCAGGTGCGGCGCCTAGATCGGGGAACTTGCCATATTCAGTGCTGTAATTTCGAACGGCGTTGCAAATACCGACCAGATCGTTTTTGGCCTGAGCTTTTTTTGTAGATTCAATCGCGCCTGTTGCGGCTGGAAATATCAGCCCCATAAGGACTGCGATGATCGAGATAACGACGAGCAGTTCAATGAGTGTGAACGCGGCGGGGGAAACTCGATTTGTGTGGCTCATATTGCGTATTTAGTGTATTGACATAGTAACCAAACCTTGAGCTTTCAGCAACATCAAAATTTCAAAGGCATGGATGATCAGTCGGACGGGGTGAGATTTTCTGCCACGCGGCTTAACCAAATACTCGACTCGCCCAGCGGAGAACCGTTAATCGCAGAGGAACTTGCACGTCGTTTCAATGTTCGGGAGGGAAAAGAACTTGAAGCCTTTCGAGAATTTCTTCGAGCGGAGGAGATTGCGGGACGGATTGCCAGGGTAAGAGGTGATCGCTACACCATTCCAGCGAGGGCACAGCTCTGCGCGGGACGCATTCATTTTCATGAACGCGGTTTTGCATGGATTCTATCTGAAACCCCAACTGAGACGGATCTCTTCATCCCGGCGGAATTGACCGGGGCTGCATTCCATGGCGACCGAGTGTTAGCGCGCGTGCAGGAATCTCCCCGCGGTCGGAAGCAAACAAATTCCGGATTCAGGCGGCGAGGAACCAATGAGTGGCGAGAAGGCCGGGTGATTCGAATTTTGGAAAGGGGACGAAAGGTTCTCACTGGGGTGCTGCAGAAGGCAGGTAGATTTCTGGTGGTGGCAGCGGACGACCCGCGCTTCATCCACCACATCTATGTGCCAGAGGAAGGAGGAGCACAGCCTGGTGACAAAGTGGTTGTGAGACTTTTGGAATGGAAATCGCGTCATCTCAATCCGGAAGGAGAGATTGTAGAGGTGTTGGGGCGTTCTGATGACCCCTCGATTTGGGGGGTTGGAATTTTGCGAAAGTTCGATCTTTGTGAGGAATTTCCCGATGCGGCAAATCAGGAAGCAGCGGATGCTCTTCCACCTGATGAGAGTGGGGAGGAACTTTTGCGAAGGGAAGATTGCCGCGAACAATGGGTTTTGACAATTGACCCGGATGACGCTCGGGACTTTGACGATGCAATTTTCGTTGAGCGGCGAGGCGATGTCTGGCATGCGACGGTGCATATTGCCGATGTCTCCCATTACGTTCGGCCTGGCTCGGCGCTGGACAAAGAAGCGTTGCGGCGCGGGAACAGCGTTTACCTTGTTGACCGGGTAATTCCGATGCTGCCTGAGCGACTGAGCAACGATCTCTGCAGTCTGCGGCCGGACGAGGAGCGTTTCGCATTTTCATGTTTCCTTGAATTTAACTGCGCGGGATTGATGAAACGCGCCCGTTTTGCACGGACCATTATTCGCAGCAGAGTGCGGTTAAGTTATAAGGAGGCTTTTGCGCTGTTGCAACGTCCGCCGACCGGAGAAGCTGGTGCGAGGGTTCATGCTGCGTGGGCGCTGGCAAAGTTGCTCCGGGAGCGACGGTTCGCAAGGGGATCCCTCGATTTGGATTTTCCAGAAATCAAAATTCGTCTCGATAAAAAAGGGCGGCCGGTCGGTATTGAGAAAACGGAGAACGACATATCTCACCAGCTTATCGAGGAGTTGATGCTTGCAGCAAATGAAGCTGCGGCGCGAACGCTCAGAGGGAGCCAGGTCCCGGCAATTTATCGCGTCCATGAACGTCCTGATCCGGACAAGTTATTTGAATTTCGGGAATTGCTTGCAGCACACGGTATTCGTGTGGGGAGTCTGTCGGCACCTGGAGAGGTGCAGCGGATGTTAAAACTGATCCGTGGGCGGCAGGAAGAATATGCCTTGAAGGTTGCATTTCTGCGCAGTCTGCGACGGGCATGCTACAATACACAACCGACGGGCCATTATGGACTGGCCAAGGCGGATTATTTGCACTTTACCAGCCCAATTCGCCGTTATGCGGATTTGGTGGTTCATCGGGCCTTAGCTTGCTTAGCGGAAGGAAGGGGTGGTCCGTTCACCAGCGCCCAACTGAGCAGTGTTGCGGAGCATATATCAGAAACTGAACGTGCTGCGGCGGAAGCAGAACGCGAACATAAGCTCCTTATGCAGCTCGAATTTTTTAGAGAGCAACAGTCGACCGGCGAGAGTTTTAACGCGATCGTTATGGATGTCCGCTCTTTGGGGTTGTTTGTTGATTTGCCTGATTATTTAATTTCGGGGCTTGTGCACGCTTCGAAACTCGGTCGGGATTTTTATCAGTTTGACGCGGTCGCACAGCGATTCGTTAACGCGCAACGAAGTATTTCCTACGGGCTTGGAACACGGTGCCTTGTTCGCGTCGCTGGGGTGGATATGATTCGACGGCAGATTGACTTTGCGATGGTGGAGCCGGCCGACTCAAAACCCGCGTCCAGACGGAACACCCGCAGGAACTGAAGCCTCTTGAGATTTTGCGTATGGCTTGAGAGAAGGCAAAAATTTTTTGTGATGTATGATTGGGTCTTGGAATAACATGGTATTTTAGTATTGTGGTAAGAAGACAGCCCGATTGCATCCAAAAGAGTTTTATGAATGAGCCGTCCCCCAACTCCACTGATTCTGCCTCCCAACCGTTCACGCCAAAATTTGATGCAGCGGGGCTTATTCCGGCAATTGTGCAGGATGCTTCAAGTGGTGAGGTGCTGATGTTTGCCTGGATGAACCGGGAGGCGTTTGAGCTGACCGCCTCGACTCGGTTAGCTCATTATTATTCTCGCTCACGCGGTAAACTTTGGAAAAAAGGAGAAACCTCCGGCCACACGCAGGAGGTGGAATCTCTGCGAATAGATTGCGACCAGGACGTTTTGCTCTTGCGCGTAAAGCAACATGGTGCGGCTTGTCACACCGGCTATCGTTCCTGTTTTTACCGTGAGATTGTGGCAATAGACAACTCTGTGCCGATATTACACGTATGTGAAAAAGAGAAATTTTTCGACCCGGCGGAGGTATACAACTTGCGGCAGAGTTGAAAAATGACAGCGTTTCAAGATCACCCTCCGAGTCACTGCGAATTATATGCAAAACACAATAGAAAGTGGGCAGAACCAATCAAAACAGGCCGCAGGTGGCGGACGAAGGTGGCAACGTCGCCGCACATCGCTCGTTCCGAGAGAACCTGAAGTGGTCCTCGTTCCGGCGTCTAACTCCCAAAACACCGGCGAAGAGGTGATTCATGTAGACGAAAATTCAGATGTTTTGGAGCCACAAGCTATTTTGTTCATCAACGACATAAATCGGCGTGAGCGGCTAGCTTTTGAACTTTCAAAGTTGAGTTTTCGCACAGTTCAGGTGGATGACCTCGTCACGGCCTATGCGGTCGTCACGCGGCTGATTCCTGAGTTGATTGTTGTTGATCCGACATTGTGTTTTGAGGAGAACTGGCGGGATCTGACCGCTCTTCGAAAATTCACAACCGAGCAGGATTGTGCAATGATGGTACTTCTAGGCGATCCCTGCCCAGAAATGGTGAAGCGGCTTGCAGATCTAGGGGTGGATCAAATAAGCCTTTGCACGGATCCGCTTTCAGTGCTGGCGTTTACAATCTACAGGGTCGTTCTCGATAAACGTGAAATAAGGAAACTAAAGGAGCACTCGGCAGCGTAGTGAATCATCGAAGAGAGTTTATTCTCCAACCACACCTTGAAACAGAACGGGATTGGGTGAAAACTTTATCGGCTATGAAATTCTCAACTTGGACGGCAAATTTTCGTGAACTGTACGACAAAGCTTTTGATTATTATCGTTCCGGCGGCACCGATCCTGAGGAAATGTTTGACACCGTTCAAACTGGTTTCCTGGCAGGTATTGGAATGACCGCGCAAAACCTTTTTGATTTTGCAGAAGATGGCGTTCGTTATGGGCAGCCGGATTGGGAAACCGCGTTGCTTATTACCTCCGCTCGAAGAGATTTTTTCTTTCATATTCAACGAGGTGTGACTTCAAAAAAAGTAATCACCGAACCGGAGTTGCCCGAAAAAACGGCCACCCTCGATGGAATCCCCTGGCTACCTCGTATCATTAAAAAAGCACATGCGTTTCTTTCCGGGGAGCTCACAAGGGAAATCATGTTCGGTTGTTCGGGTGATCGGCGATTTTTGGCTGAGTATGATATTCACCCCGCTGATTTTCTGCGTGTTGTGTGGGCATCACATGGGGATGACGCGAAGGTACTTGCGTTTGTGCGAGCTTCCAAGGATGGAAAGCTGCCTGAGCAAAGTTAGGTTTTGACTGGTCTTGCCAGCGTGTTGCTCCTTAAAATCTTTTTCTTTTTACTTGGCACTTTTTGACGCGCACAATCATCTGCAGAGCGAGGTTTTCAAACCCTTCCTTGCAGAGATATTTGAGGAGTTAGAGGAGATTGGTTGCGTTGGGGCGGCAGTCAACGGAACTTGCGCTGAAGATTGGCCCGTTGTGGCGCAGCTTGCGGAGCAACACCCTTGGATCGCCCCTCAGTTTGGATATCACCCATGGTGGGTATCCCGGCGTCCAAAAGATTGGCGTGATCGTCTCGAGGAGCAACTTCTGAATCATCCCAATGCAGGCGTGGGCGAGATCGGGTTGGACTGCTGGGTAGCAGATCATGACCTAAGAGATCAGATGAGCGTGCTCGAATTTGAGCTTGAAATCGCCGCCCGTTTGGAGCGTCCGGTAACCCTTCACTGTCTCCATGCATGGGAGCCTCTTACAGAAATGGTCTGGAAATCTCAACTCGCAGAAGAGCGTTTTTTGGTTCATGCCTGCGGCGCCCCTGCTGCATTCGCGCGACGATTGCTTGATCGTGGCGCCTATTTTTCATTTCCTGGCAGTTTTCTTGCCGCACGAAAAAGATCGCTCCAAGCTTTTATGCTTACCGTGCCCGCCACACGATTGCTTGTTGAGACAGATGCGCCCTCTTTACCCTTGCCGGAAAATTTGATTCGCTTCAGAGTTCCAAAAAGCGACACGGTGGTCCTCGGGGAAAAGCCGACGTCGGAGCCGAACCATCCTGCAAACATTAAGGTCACCTACGCTGAACTGGCTCAGTTAAGAGGAGTGCCCGTGGCTCAGCTCGAGGCCAATTGCGAGGCAAATTACACAAGGCTTTTTAGCGACGGCTCAATCTCCAGGAGGTGACACCCACGCTATAAACTGAAGAATTATAAGCGAATTAAAAACGGAAAGAAAAAATCCGCCTACAATCGGCACCAAAATAAAAGATCGGTGGGAATTTCCGAATTTCCTCGTGACCGCGGCCATATTGGCCATTGCAGTGGGGGTCGCCCCAAGTGCAAAACCACAGAATCCTGCTGACGTGACGGCGGCTTCGTAGGATTTCCCCGCCAATCGGAACAGCACCAAAACGGTAAATGCGACTGTTGCAGCCGCCTGTGCCAGGAGAATCAGAAAAATCGCTCCGGCGGCGTTAAGGATTGTCCAAACTTGCAGACTCATCAGCGACATCGAAAGAAATATGCCAAGAGAAATCTCCGAGACCAGAGCGAGAGGACGAGTTCCAATGAGCAACTGATTTTTTCCAAAAAGAGCCAACAAGTTTGTCACTAGTATGCCCATAAACATTGTGCAGACAAATTCGGGCATTTCAATTTGACTCTCTTGGAGTTTAAACGAGAGAAACCTCCCGGAAAGAATACTGCAATTGACAAAGAACAACACCCGCAGCACGGCCATGTAATCCATCCGAGTCTCTTCGGCGTTTAACTTCCAGGAGAATCCAATGTCTGGCTGTTCCGAATTGGTGCATTCAAGACGGTAGCGCGAGATCAGCCAGCCAGCTAGAGGCCCGCCAATCATGCCGGAGACGATAAGCCCAAGAGTCGCATAGGTGAGGCCTATCTCCACCCCATCCGCAATACCAAGCTTTGTCGCAAAGGTAGAGGCCATCCCAATCACGGTGCCATGGCCACCGATTAAAGAAACCGAACCCCCAAGAAGACCTCCACCCGCACCAATTCCTGCGGCGATGCCAACACCGATGGCGATGGCGTTTTGAATATAAACAAAAATAGTAGATAAAATGCAAAGAAGGAGAAGGGGACGCCCTCCGGAAATGAGCGTACGCAAATCGGATTCGAGTCCCACACATGCAAAGAAAGCAACCAAAAGAAAATCGCGTGCGCCAAGGTCAAAATGCAAAACCTGTCCAGTTGCGGCCTGAATGGCCCAGACGAGCAGGCTAGCGATCACGCCACCAGAGACCGGCTCCGGAATGTTATAGTTTCGAAGAAACTCACTTCTTCCGGTAAGCCATTTACCAAAAGCAAGAACAAGGATAGCGATGTTTACAGTCTTTAGTCCGTCAATCTCCATTTTGATTGGTAAGGTGAAAAAGCCTGGCGGTATCCTGAAAGTTGGTTCGATCTTTTTAGACCGCAAGGCTGTTCTTGCATCGCCTAACAACACACACAATCTTTCAATGATGAGCAAGACCGTCTTATGTTTATTTACCGATGGGTTTGAAGAAATTGAAACCATCGTACCAATAGATCTCATGCGGCGTGCGGGAGTTAAAGTCTTTCTCTCTTCGCTCAAGGATGATGCCTCGCCGCTGACAGGCCGCTGCGAAATGCGCCTCCTGCCGGATATTGTCCTGAAAACTTGTTCAGAAGCGGATCTGAAGGGGTTCGACATGCTCTTTCTCCCCGGTGGCCCCGGTGTGGCGACGATGCGGGCAGATGGTCGTCCCGCAGATCTTGCGGTGCGGTTCGCCAAAGACGCCTCAAAACCTCGGCTTGTTGCGGCAATCTGTGCCGCACCACTGGTTTTAAAAGATGCAGGACTTCTGGAGGGGGGGCGACGGTTTACGGCACACTATTCCACATGGGCCGAACTGCCTACAGCAATCAAAACAGAGCGCGTGGTAGAGGACGGTCCAGTGATCACTTCGCGAGGTGCCGGCACTGCATTTGAGTTTGGCCTCGCACTGGTGCGTCGTCTCTGCGGTGAAACCTTAGCCGCGGAAGTGGCGAAATCCGTAATGGCCTGAGCCAAAAGCACTATCTAGCGCCCGATTTTTTTTAGGATCACCCGGGTCGCGTCTTTCAATTCCGGCACTTTAAGCAGCCATGCCGTTCCGAAAAAAACTGCGGCAGAAAGGGCGATGGATCCGCACACATTCACGCATCGGAGACTGAACGGCGCTCCCAACTCGCTACCAGGCAGATTGTTGTGGGTTAAAAGACAAACAACGCCCATACAGAAAACGGCAATGCCGATTCGCATGAGAAATGAGATTAAAAATTTGGTATCCAAACGCCCAAGTTCGCGTCGCATCAACACATAAAGGAGCGCGAAATTCGCTACAGCCACAAGGCCGGTTGAGAGCGCAAGCCCGCGGTGACCTAAACCAAGCGCGAATGTGAGGAACCAGTTCAACCCGGCGTTCAATGCTATGCTGGCGAGACTGACAAACATCGGGAGATTTCGTCGATCAAGCGCATAAAACGCTGGCGCAAGCACTTTAATCGCTGAATAACCCAGTAGCCCGCCGGCATAATACCTCAACGCCGCAGCTGTTTGTTGGGTCGCAAAAACATCAAACCGGCCACGCTCAAAGATCAGGCTAATGATCGGCTCAGCCAGAATCATCAGCCCAATCGCAGACGGCACTGTCAGAAGGAAAGTCAACCGAAGCGCACGCGCCAGGGTAGCACGAAAGGCTTCCCGATCACCCCGCGCCGCGATCGAAGCCAGAACCGGTAGCGAAACAGTCCCAATTGCCACGCCGAAAAGCCCAAGTGGCAACTGCATAAGTCGGAAAGCGTAGCCAAGCCAGCTCTGGGTGCCGTCCTCAAGAAAGGAAGCGAACATGGTGTTCACCATCACGTTCACCTGCACCGCACTGGCAGCGATAATCGCTGGCCCCATCAGTTGTAAAATCTGACGAACCCCTTCATCATTCCAAAAGAAATCGGCTTTCACGGAAAATCCCACGCGTTTGAGGGGAGGGAATTGCACGATGAGTTGAAGGAAACCACCAAGAAGCGTGCCCAACGCAAGACCGATGAGCGATTTCTCCCCGAAATGTGGATCTATCAGCCATCCGAAGCCGACTCCGCCAAGAATTGAGCCCAGATTAAAAAAGCTCGAAGCCATTGCCGGCATTCCATAGACCCTTTTCGCATTCAATATTCCCATAGCAAGTGCTGCAAGAGAGACCAGAAGAATAAAAGGAAACATAATCCGCGTCAGCAAGACGGTGAGTTTCATTTTTTCAGGATGGAAGCCCGGTGCCATCACGCCGATGACAAACGGTGCGAACAAGACGCCGAGCAAGGTGATGCCGCTCATAATGACCGTTGTGGCGGTAGCGACTTTGGCAGCCAGACGCCATGCGGCCAAATCCCCTTCTTGGGTAATTTTCCTTGAAAAAACCGTCACGAAAGCTGTTGACAGAGCCCCCTCTGCAAAGAGATCGCGCAAGAGGTTTGGTGCCCTGAAAGCGGTCTGAAATGCGTCGGTATGAAGACCTGCTCCAAACAAGGCAGCGACAACTTGTTCGCGAACAAGACCAAGCACGCGACTGAAGGCCACAGCGATGGTGACGATACTTGCCGAACGGGCTAGACCGTCGCTGGGCGTTTTGACCGGACCTTCACTTATTTCTTTCCGCTGCGGCACAGCCAATAAATCGTTTCAAATGGCGGCACAAAACAGCTCTGAGCTGTCCCGTTCGGACATAACTGACATTCCGAACGCAAAGCAAGATATAACTCAGCGTTTGCTGAATTGGAAACGGCGACGGGCACCCGGCTGCCCAGATTTTTTCCGCTCCCTCATGCGCGGGTCTCGGGTGAGACACCCTTCTGACTTTAACGCCGGGCGAAAGTCAGGATTAAATTTGATCAGAGCTCGGGCTATCGCGAGTTTGGTTGCATCGGCTTGTCCCATCAGACCGCCACCAACCGCTTTGACGACAACATCAAAATCAGCGTCGGCCTTCACGATCTGCAGCGGGTGTAACACCGCAGATTGAGCTGCGCTGTTGGGGAAATAGTCTTCTATGGACTTACCATTGACAGTGACATTTCCGGAACCTGGCTTAAGGCGCACGGCTGAGACGGAGGTCTTTCTGCGCCCGGTTGCGGTGATAGTTTCAGTTGTTGCCATAGTGATAAATGGTTTTTTTGCGATCAGACAGTAAATTTTCAAATGGATACAGGCTCCGGCTTCTGGGCGGCGTGGGGATGCTCAACCCCTTTGTAAACTTTAAGCTTGGTGAATATGGAGCGCCCAAGTCGGTTATGAGGAATCATTCCACGAATTGCACGTTCCACGATCAGTTCGGGATGGCGCGCACGGCGGGCTTTTAACGTCTCTGACCTATGACCACCGACGTAACCAGAAAAACTCATGTAGGACTTCTGAACCTCTTTCTTGCCCGAAACTTTCACCTTGTCAGCGTTGATTACTACGACAAAATCGCCGCAATCGACGTGGGGTGTAAAAACCGCCTTACCTTTGCCACGGAGCAAATTAGCGGCACGAACAGCCACTTTACCGAGAATTTGATCTTTTGCATCGATAATAAACCATTTGCGCTGTTCACGAGCGTCTTCTTTGCGCAGGGAAAATGTTTTGGAGTTCATATTCAGTAGTTAAATAAGATGTGCTCTCGCAGCGGGATTTTCTCCAGCAAAATGCGCCCTACCGATTAATGACCTGATCGGGCGTTTGATCCGGGCTATGCAACGCGTCCAAGAGGAGGTTGCCCCTTTCGGGTTTGCTGAAAAGAGATGAATTATATTTGATGGGTGCCACGTTGTCAATTGCCTATTTTACGAGAAGTGCTTAAAACGCTTGACGTATGGAGGAAAAAAATCATTGCGTCCTCCGCTCACCGAGAGCATGGCGTCTGAAAAAGAACTGTTACCATGAGATAACAGAACGATCTTTGACGAAACAGCCGCGAAGGTCGCCCCCTGCGTCAAGAGCCAACCAAACCAGCGTGTCAGCACCCTCTTCCGCAGAGCGAGGAGCCTGAGGACCGCCCATCTCTGTGCGGCACCAACCGGGGCACATGGAGTTAACTTGGATTTTTGGGAACGCAGCAGTCATTTGTTGGGTTAGCATATTTAAAGCAGTTTTACTGATACTGTATGCCGGAGCCCATGCTTGTGCCTTCCCGTCGAGTTGCCCCGCCCCACTTGACACATTCACAATCCGAGGGTTCGAAGATCGCTCAAGCAAAGGCAAAAAGGAAAGTGTGACCCGGTGCGTCCCGATGACGTTGGTCTCAAAAGTGTCTCGGAGCGTGTCCGGTGTAAGATCGCGTAAACTCGCGTAATGATCCAACAGAATGGCCGCATTATTCACGAGAACATCTAGTCGAGGAAATGTGGCGGTGACTTTTTCTACCGCAGCACCGATTGAGTTCTCGTTCGTAATATCAAGCGCCACGGGGAAAACGCTACCATTTAAACTGGCGCTGGCCGTTTCTGCCTTTCTTAAGTCGCGACTGGCCAAGATGACCTGCGCCCCTCGTTCGGCAAGAAGACGCGCCGCGGCGAGGCCAATACCGCGGGAAGCGCCAGTGATAAGAATAATTCGTTGATCTGCCGTTTTCACAGAAAAAAGAATGGCTCGGTAGAAGGAAAAATCAATCCTATTCGATCAACCTTAGACAAATGGCAAACAACCAGTCCGTAGCCCGATAAAGTAAAAGCTCCTGCGATTCTTTCGGGCTGATAAGATTTGCCCTTAAAGAAGATGATTGCGCGCGGAAAAGAGCCAGTGCATGATGGGTTCATGGCGATCACTTTAAAATCTTTTGCTTTACGCCTTGCGCTGCTTCTTTTCGGACAGACCATTCGGGACTTTAAAACCGGGCGAAAGTTAGGCCGCGCGCTTCTCATCCCCTTCGGTGGGCAGATTCGGGTTATTGGCCTGCGCGCCGCTGTTGTGCCCGAGTTTGTTCCAAGCAAAGAACTTGTTTATTGGCGACAGACATTGGGTTTTACTGTTCATCCACCGCCCGACCACGATGACGTCCGCAACTCTGACAGTTCTTTTAACTCATCAAGATAGCGAACGCGTCGCCCAGATGATCGCCCGGTGGCGTGGCTTCGCAGAGAGACTTCTTTTAATCCACGCCGGCAACAGAGAGGATTTTGAGAAAACGGAATTTTCTCCTAAGCTATTCTTGGACGACCCACGCATTCGCACGGGGCATCATCAACGCGAGCGACAAAGTTACACGGGACTTTACCGCATTTCTGCGTCTGCCCAGGCGGCGGAGGGGGCGCGATTTTTGTTTTTGGCAGAGTACGATCACTACCCAGTTGCCGTCGATCTTCTTCAACAACTCGAAACGCGGATCGAACAAGAGAGGGCAGGCCTGCTGGCTCATCATCTACGTCGTGTGGACAGGACAAATGATCCGCATTATCTTCACCATGCCTCCGATGGCTGGTTCCATGAATGGTATGCCAGACGAAGTCGGCGCGCCGATCGGAGTGAAATTCTGATGATGTTTGGATCAGGGGCTTTTTGGCGACTGGACGTGCTTCAGGAAACATTGGCAGAAGGCGAGCCCCCCGGTGCAGTGTATCACGAACTTCATTTCGCAACACTCGCGCATCACCTAGGCTTTCGAGTGCGAGGGCTTCGTGACCAGGATCCCTATGTTCAGGTGGGTGTCGAATGGAATCCATCACACCCGCCGAGAGGAGCGTGGGCTTTGCATCCGGTGAAAAAGGCATGGGGATAACATGGAGATGAATGAAAACCTTCCATTGCACGATGTGGATGTGGCCGTGCTCGTTGGCGGGCTGGGGACCCGTCTTCGAGGGGTTGTGGATTCGGTGCCCAAACCGTTAGCTCCCGTTCTCGGGCGGCCTTTTTTGTTTTATCTACTTGATATGCTTGCACTGCGCGGAGCGCGGTCAGTAACGCTCTGCTGCGGCTACAAAGGAGCTCTTGTCCACGAGAGAATCGGAACGGAATGGCTTGGCATGCCGATACATTATTCCTTTGAAACCGAACCCCTTGGAACCGGTGGTGCGGCGGCGAAGGTTGCGCACTGTATGACATCTGATCATGTCGTCTTGATGAACGGCGATTCATGGCTGGAGCCGGACTGGAGGAGCCTGCTTCATGCGTTGCGAAAGTGGAGCGCGGTCATTGCTCTTGCGCACACGGCCGAAGTAAGCCGCTACGGTTCTGTGTGGCGAAACATGGATGGGCAGATCTGCTCTTTCATCGAAAAAGGAATGGGGACAGGCCTAGGCTGGATCAACGGCGGAGTTTATTGTTTTCACCGCTCTCTGCTGGCACGACTTCCTTCCGAGCCATCTTCTCTTGAAAAAGATTGGTTCCCACGATGGGCTGACGAAGGAATTGTCGGAGGAATCGAATCCAAAGGCTCGTTCCTGGATATCGGCACACCGGAATCTTTCGCTGCTGCGGGAACTTTTTTTGAGCAAATCGGTTTCGCGCCGAATCAGATGTTTCCAGACATGCCAAGTTCTGAAGGTGTCGTTCCAAAATTAGGCACCTGCGGGGTGGTGTTTGATGAAAAATCGAGGATCGTTCTTGAAAAAAGAAGTGATTGCGGATGGTGGTGCCTCCCTGGAGGCCGTCTTAATGCCGGGGAAACGCTCACGCAGGGATCTGTGCGGGAAGTTTTCGAAGAGACCGGGCTCGAAATCGAAATCACCGGTTTTCTTGGAGTCTTCTCCGACCCGCGACGGCGGACTGTTCGTTATCCTGACAATGGGGATCTTCGACAGCTTGTAGATGCGGTCGTGCTTGGTCGGCCCTGCGGGGGTGAGTTGAAAAAGAGCGCTGAGAGCCTCGATGTTGCTTGGTTCGCCCCCTGGGAATTGCCGCTTAACACCGTGCCACCTGTCATTGAGATTCTTCGGGAGGCTTTCTACTGGTCTGGGCAGACTCTCCTTCGTTAGAGCGAGAGGCTGCAAATTTACCTGCACTGAGTTGATTCTGGGGGTATTTCAGGACATCTTTTTCTCCAGGAAATGAATGCTTTAAGGGCCGTAGAGGATTGGCGAAAGATTCGCGAAGCGATTTTTGTGTCGCTCATTGCGCACGTCGCTATCATTTTGCTTATTGCACTCCTCGTGCGGATACCGCTACCCGAAATTAACATGACGGCCACGACCTACGAACCGCCGGTTGAACTGACCCTCATAGAACAAACAATCCCGCAAATGGAGGCTGAGCAGCCGGACATGAAACCGACACAGGCGAGATTCGTGCAGCTTCCACAAGGAGAAGAGCGTTTGGAACACGAGAAACTACAAGTGCGCGAACTCACAGCCAATTTCCTCTACGAGGCGGCGCGAGAAATCTCTGCCGCTTCCCCCCACCGATCCGATGGAGATCGCACGCTCCCATCGCAAGACGGAACGCATGATGAGGCAATTCAGCTAACGCCTGCGTCACAGCCAAACAGTTCAGTGCAGACGCTGCCCGCCACGGGATTGAAGGAACATCCCGATGGATCAATATTGACAGCGCCTGAAATCGAAACTCTTCTCACACCCGAGGAGTTTGTTCGTGAAGAAAACGCACGGCCCGACACTGCGACAACCCAAGAATCTTCGGCAGAACTCGCCTATTTAAACCTCCCCCATTTGAAATTGAATGAAACCGACAACGCTGACACCGCGCGCGAAACTTTGGAAACGCTCCCGCGACCGGTGCAAGAAAATAATATGAAAACCCTTTCCGCAGCAGATGTTGCGACCGCACCGACTCTTCTTCAGGGTGGAATAGAAAGATCCGGGGCGCCGGGAGTAAACGCGGCTGCAACTGTGGCGGGCGCCTACAAGCAGAAGATTGTAGACACCATCGGGGAAGAGTGGCAACGAGCCATTAGCCGCCGTATGAGCTTCTTGCAACGCGGAACGCTCCGGGTGCGCTTCTCAGTGGACGCGAATGGCAGTATGAAAGATTTGCGGGTGGTGGGAAATTCTGCCAATCCAATTGCTGGCACAATCACGCTCAATGCGATCTCCGGCGTAAAACTTCCCCCAATCCCGGATGCGGTTCTTGCCACTTTGCCATCTGGAAAGATGGAAATAGAATTCTTCTTTAGCATCGGTGAATAATTTTTTTTCAGTCTTATCTTTTGTGGCTGCATCGGGAATTGGCGGGGTGATCGACTTTTTCGTCACCGGAGGCCTTTTCATGATCCCGCTTCTGGGCGCTTCGGTTGTTTCGCTTGCGGTGATTTATCTCCGCTGGCGAGCGCTTCAAGTAGAGGAGGTTCTTCCGCCTGCGCTCATTGAAGAGACTGAACGACTGCAGCCAGGCCAACATCCGCTGCAACTGGCAGAAATAGCATTTACCAATTCCTCAGCCCTTTCCCGGGTCTTCAGGGTGGCATTGGCGAACTTGCGCTGGCCCAAAGCAGAGAATGTGGAAGCGGTTCAGACCCGTGCACGCCAAGAGATTCTTTCGCTGGAAAGTGGTTTAGTCATTCTTGAAATTATTGTCGGTATCGGCCCACTGCTTGGTCTTTTGGGAGCTGTTTCGGGTCTGGTTGCGGTCTTCAGCAATCTCGATCCCAGCGGGATGGGGGCAAATCCCTCCGGTGTTGCACGTGGCATCGCTGAGGCTCTGCACACAACCATCATGGGGCTTGCCGTAGCGGTCCCTAGCCTCGTGGCTCACAGTTACTTTTCAAAACGAGTAGAAGTGATGGCAGTGCAGATGGAGTCGCTTGTTTCCGAACTCTTAATTAAGTGTTATGGAGATCATCCCACATTACCTTCCGAAGTGGCTCTTGATCTTAGCGAATGGATGCGGCAAGAGCGCGCCCTTGAGGAGACAGCAAATAAAAACAAATTCCCAAAAACCGAGTCGCAGGTGGTTTTAAACCTAAAGAAACTTTCGCGTGCAGTTTGGGAACTCGTCAATAATTGGCGTGAACTGATCTCAGAACGGATGGCACAAATTAAATTCCTGCGTAAAACAACGCGGACTGACCTGTCCTCTCAAAACACCCGCGGAGAAAAATGATTCCCGCAAGAACACGCGATGAAGTTCTACACGCCAAAACGCAGAAGTCCAAATATCATCATTGTGTCTTTAATAGATATCTTGACCATTTTGCTGATCTTCTTTGTGGTGACAACCACCTTTCGGCTTCCGCAGCCGCAAGTAACAATCACTCTTCCCGAAACAACAAAAGCCGGGGCCGCACCTCTTCCTCATCGTCCGTTAGTGGTTCATGTAACGTCCGAGGAAGAGATTTTTCTTGACGACCGCCCAGTGGAAATTGATGCCCTCGTTCATGAGGTCAAAGTCGCACAAGACGCGGGTCGCACCGTGGCACTCAAGGCTGACCGAAAAGCTCCGTTCGGAGTAATTATAAAAATAATTGACGCATTGAAAGCAGCCAACGTCCGTGCACTCCCGGCATTCACACAAACCCCAGACAGTGTGCCCAAATGAAAATCTCACTTTTCGGCAACCCTATACTCCGCACAAAAGGGGCGAGAGTGGAAAAAATCACCGATGACCTGCTGGCGTTTGCGGATGAAATGCTCCTTACCATGCGCGAAGCCAAAGGCATAGGCCTCGCTGCGCAACAGGCAGGACGCGCCGTTCAGCTTTGCGTCATTGATGTTTCAGGCATCGACAAAGAGAGCGCTGGGTCCATTGAGACAGAAGGACATTTGGCTAATCTTGACGAACTGATGCCCCTTGTCCTTTTCAATCCGGAGATTGAGCCAGTCGGTAGTGTGGAAGATTTTTACGAGGAAGGCTGCCTAAGTTTCCCGGAGATAACCGGGCAAATTCGTCGCCCTGTGGCGATTCGTCTGAAAGCTCTCGGACGGGCAGGTGAATCGATCCAATTTTTGGCCAAAGGACTGGTCGCACGAGTGATTCAGCATGAACTCGATCATCTTAACGGAATTCTCTTTATTGATCGCATGAGCGCAGCGGAGCGGGCATCCCTGTCAGGAAAATTGAAACGACTCAAGAAAGCCGGTGAACAACAGGCGCGCCAACAAAAAGAAAGGCAAGCCTGACTTCACTTCGTAAAACCGGCACCGAACCCATCGTGGCTGCCTCGCATGGATTCGAACCATGACAAAGTGATCCAGAGTCACTTGTGCTACCGTTACACCACGAGGCAAAAGGGCCATATCTCAAAAAGCGTATATCCAATCTCCCTAGGCGTTAACTTCTAGCATCAGGAACTGCCTCGTCAACAGCTCTCTCGCCAGAAGATGGTTTGCAAAATAAACTCCGGCACTGCACAAGCTTGCGTAACGCATCAATTAAATTAAACCAGGAAACTGTCAGCAGACCGAATGGCTGCAAACAGGGATTTGTTTGCACGATGGGAAGCCTGAGGCGAGTTCAAAAAGGATGGATCTGGCGAAGTTCGGGAAAAGGTATCGGTAACAGAGAATCGACAAATCTTTCTGACAAACGGTAACCGATGGTTTGGCCACGATATGGCCAAAATACCAACCATTTTATATGG
This sequence comes from uncultured Chthoniobacterales bacterium, assembly GCA_937924445.1. GTDB lineage: Bacteria > Verrucomicrobiota > Verrucomicrobiia > Chthoniobacterales > CALDSX01 > CALDSX01. The sequence goes on along the minus strand of CALDSX010000086.1, from coordinate 4,789 downwards.
CTCGTGAGCCCGAAATCGACCTTACACCGAATGAGCTCGGGCGTTTTTCAAAACGAATGGTCGGATCGCGAAGGAACACCGGGGAGATGGCGAATCCTTGAAAATTAACACATTTTTTGGATAAAAATTTTAAAAAGATCGCGTGGACAGGACGTTTTTGACCAAGTATAAGTATAACTAATAAATAGAAACGCCCCTTCTCGTGATCTCGACTCTCCTTTCTAATCCCCTTCGCATTGCACAAACCCTGCCAAAATTTGCGTTCCCGAGAATACCAGATTTTGAAACGCATCCTTTCCTCGTCATCTGGGAAGTCACCCGGGCTTGCGCCCTTGCCTGCACTCATTGTCGTGCAGAGGCCCAGCCCCGCCCCCACCCAAAACAACTCGATACCGCAGCCGCTCTGACGCTGGTGGATCAGGTCGTCGAAACCAACCCTGCGATTTTTATACTCACAGGCGGAGATCCGATGTGTCGCCCGGACCTTCTGGAAATCATTTGCGCCGCTTCCCGCAAAGGGCTACACGTGGCCCTGAGCCCAAGTGCCACGCCACGTCTGACGCGCGCCGATTTTCCCATGCTTCGAGAAGCCGGGATTTCAGCGCTTTCCATCAGTCTGGACGGCCCGGACCGAGCATCGCATGACGCGTTTCGCGGCGTTCAGGGTACCTGGGACCGCAGCATAGAGGCAATTCAGCGGGCGACCGATGCAGGAATCGGTGTGCAGATAAACACATCCCTCACCGCACGGAACATCCATCTCTTCGACGAATTTGCCCGATTGATTTCGGAGCTCGAGCCGATGACTTGGAGCATTTTTCTTCTTGTGCCAATCGGACGCGCCCAGCTTAAAGATCTACCTGACGCCGAGGCAGTTGAAGGCTTCTTCGAACGACTTGCTGACTTCAGTTTCAAGGTGCCTTTCCATGTCAAAACCACAGATGGTCAGCACTTCCGGCGTGTCCTTGAACAACGCAGAAAAAATCGTCCCTCTTCAAGTGCCGCAAATGAGATGCCGTTCGATACGCACAGCAAAACCGTCCGTCGTTCGCCATCCACCAACGCAGGAAAAGGTTTTGTGTTTATAGACCATACAGGTCACATCCAACCGAGTGGCTTTCTGCCCCTATCAGCGGCTACGATGCGCGAGAGACGCTTACTTGATGTTTACCAGAACGATACACTTTTCCGTTCTTTGCGAGATCGCTCGAAGCTCAAAGGCAAGTGTGGACGTTGTGAATTCAACGACATCTGCGGTGGCTCCCGAGCAAGAGCCTTTGCAATGACCGGGGATATCTTCGCTGAAGATCCGCTTTGTCGTTATCAACCGCTCCGGAAGGCTGGTGCTTGAGAGATTAATAAGGCCATCAATAGCAACCCTCTGTTATGATCAATCTCACCCGAATCTGGACCGGCACCGCCCAGCCTGCAGACGATCTCCGCTACGGACGAGACGGCGGCAAGACGCACCACCGTCACGGCATACCCGCCAGCGCCGCAGTCCGCCGACCGGTCGTCGTTTGGAGCATCACGCGCACCTGCAACTTGCGTTGCCTTCATTGTTACGCAGATTCCGAACCACACAATTATCCAGGCGAACTCACACCCGAGGAATGCTCCAATCTGCTTAAAGATCTTAAAGCATTTGGCATTCCTGTCCTTCTAATCTCAGGCGGTGAACCGATGGTTCATCCACGCTTCTACAACATTGCCGCCGAAGCAAAAGCACTCGGACTCCGGCTTACTCTTTCAACAAACGGCACGCTGATTGATGAACCAGCCGCAGTGAAACTAAAGGAAATCGGTTTTGGTTATGTCGGCATTTCACTCGATGGAATTGGCCCTGTGCACGATTTTTTCCGTGGCAAAAAAGGAGCTTTCAATCTCGCTTTGCGTGCCTTTCGTTCATGTCTCGCAGCCGGCCAAAAATGCGGTCTTAGACTTACTCTCACACGACACAATGCGAACGAAATTGATCGTATCCTCGATTTCATCGAGGAAGAAAACATCCCGCGCGCCTGTTTTTATCATCTTGTTCCCAGCGGACGCGGCCTCTCGTTAGAATTGCTTCCACTAGACCTCACCCGTTCCGTGCTTGATACCATCCTTCATCGCTTGGACATCTGGCAGCGGGCTGGTGTTAGCCGAGAAATCCTCACAGTTGACCAGCCAGCTGACGCGGTCTATCTCTTACATCGCATGCGTGAAATGAAACCCGAACGATTCGCCGAAGCTGTGGAACTCCTTGGGTGGAACGGCGGAGGGGCTTATTCCTCCGGAACAGGCATCGCAAATGTGGATGCAGCGGGTAATGTACATCCCGATCAGTTTTGGCAAGACCACACCATTGGAAATATACGCCAGCGCCCTTTCAGCAAAATCTGGGCTATGCCAGAAGATCCTTTCCTTCTCCAAATGCGAGAACGGACCAAACACCTTAAGGGGCGCTGTGCCACCTGCGCCCACCTGAGATTTTGCGGAGGCGGTTTTCGCGCTCGCGCCGCACACACCACCGGTGACCCATGGGCTGCCGACCCGGGTTGTTATTTGAACGATCAAGAAATCGCTACGGCGTTCAATTAACCCGGGCCCACCGAGAGCGGGACAGCGGAGAGCCGCCACAAGCTTATCGCGCTTGTCTTGCGTGCATCCTGGAAACATCTCAGAAGCGTTTACGCTGTAAATGATTACCCGGAAAAAAGTTCTTATAACAGGTGCGACAAGTGGCATTGGACGCGAAACCGCTCTCAAACTGGCCGCTCAAGGCGTTTCTTTGAGCCTTACCGGACGCTGTCCCGAAAAACTGGAAGCTCTCGCTGCAGAACTAACGAATCCACCCCAATATCACCTTGCCGGGGATTTGACTTCCGAAAAGTTCGTTATCCAACTCGTGAGCGAGTCTGACTCCGTCATGGGCGGTTTTGATGCCGTAGTCCATTGTGCAGGAATCGGGCTAATAAAACCCGTATTCGAAACGACCGACGCTGAGCTCTACAAAGTGCTCAACATTAACCTCAGAGTCACCTATTTGGTGGCGCGAGAAACGTGCAAAGTGATGGTTCGTGACAAACGTGGTCTTTTTGTCACTTTGCCAGGTATCTTAGGTAAAGCACCTATGCGCGGTGCTGCCATCTATGCAGCCAGCAAATACGGCGTTGTTGGTCTCCTTAAATGCATGGCGCTCGAACTGCAGCGTTTTGGTGTGGGATTCACCTTACTTCATCTTGGCGGAGTAGACACGCCGTTTTGGGATAACATCGAAATGAAAGTGGACCGCACAAAAATGATCTCCGCATCTACGGCGTCCGACGTGATCCTCACAGCGCTTTCCCAACCGGGTCACCTTGTTCTCAATGAACTCACCCTCCAACCCGAAAGCCATCAACTCTAGGGCCGTCAAAGTTTGCAGCTTTCAAAAGGAAATGGGACAGGCGTGGTAAACACCCCTCTGCTAAGAAAGTGCTCAAGTTGCTCTACCGATTGCACTGATTTGCGAACAACAGCCTCCGCAGAGTTGAACGCGTTGTGAGGTGTGAAAATCACGCGAGGATCTCGCCGAAGCGCGAGAAAATCCGAAAGTTCCATTGTCTTTAAATGACCGCTGCCTCGCAGGAAACCAGCAATGTTGCTCTCCTCGTTAAAAACATCAAGTCCGACTCCGGCAAGACGACCAGATTCCAACGCGCGACGAAGTGGGCCAAATGGAGAAATTTCCCCTCGGGAAACATTTACAAAAACCGCTCCTGGCTTTCCAAGAGCCCAGACATTGTCATTGAAATAACCCCTGTTCTTCAGGGTTAGATTCATTGCGCAAACAATTACATCCGCCTGAGCAAGTGCCTCCTCGGGCGATACAAACTCCAACCCCTCAACGGTAACGCTCAGATCCACCCCCACAACCCGCATTCTTAGCGCCTTGCCTATATCGGCCACCTCCCTTCCGATCTGCCCAACACCAAACACAGCGAGAGTCCGTCCGTTGATCTCCCCGCCGGTCAGACCATTACGATCAAACCGAGCGAAGGACTCCAACTGCGCAGGAAGTCTTCGAAGAAGTGCCGTCCACAGAAGGAGTGCATGTTCCGCAACCGCACGGCAGCAATACAGCGGCAGGTAAGCGGAGGGAATCTCAACATTTGCCTCTCGCCAGTAAGCCAAAATGTGATCATACCCTGTGCTTCGCGTAATGATTGCCCGTAGATGAGGAGCCCATGAAACAGGAATGCGCGATTGTGTTCGGACGCTAATGACTGCCGCCGGGGGCAAGGGCAAGTTTTCATCCTGAATAGTGTGCTCGGTAAAGAATGCCCTGATTTCCCTCGGCAAATTCCGACGAATTTCCACCTCCTCTTCGTGGAATGCTTCAAAAAACGCGGCATCAAACTCGTTTGTATAAGATCGGTGTGTCACAGGCAACTTTGGATCTCCGTCAGCAAAATTGGCCATAAAAAGCTGCATAAAAATGTCAGGGCAACGCCCAAAGAAAAGCAAAAAACACCCTACACAACCTCCCGGCAGAACAATAACTCAGCCTGTCACCAAATTTGCCTGGCTCTCGTAAAGTTAACATCTTCCTTCTCTCCCTACGTCGCGATTCATCATTTTGCAAAAGGCTCCCTGCCTCAAAGGACGACAACTTACTAAGCAATATCACGATTGTCCGGTTATAAGTCCCACAGCATCAACTGGTTAGAATCTAAGGTATGCAAATCTCTGGAATCCATTTCTGTAAGTATTTGATGCAGAGGCACTTTCTCAAACGGGTGAACGCTCAAAAGCTGCAAAGTTC
>CALDSX010000085.1 GCA_937924445.1 uncultured Chthoniobacterales bacterium | reverse complement strand
CGGCATGAAGTGCGATGCGAGAAAGGCTCGCGGGAAAGCCGGATGCGGGAAATCCGCCCGTCCGGTTTGACGGGGGGCGGGAGTCAGGCGGTCATTGGGCAAGAAGCCCTCTCAACCCGCCGACTCCTGCCTACCCTACGATGAAAAGTGTGAAAAAAGCGGGTGGGGTTGGGGGCTTTTTGCTAGGGACGTTTTGCGAGGTTGGGTCGTGGAAAATGGCTTCTAAGAATCGTTTGAATGAGAGAGGTGTTGAAAAACCTGTTTGTGACGATTTGGCAAAGACTTGCGGATGTTTGCAGGAAAGGGATATTTTTTTAAAGGGTGAGTGTGATAATTTTGGTGTTGTGAAAGTGGGTCGGGTATTTGAGAGAGGGTTGCAACTTCAACGACTATATGATTAAATAATAATAAATGGAAAAAACAAAACTCTCTGCTGCGCAATTGGAAGAGGTGGCCCGGCTTTTTGCAATTCTTGCTGAACCGAGCCGACTTTGCATTCTTCAGGCTCTTCAAAATGGTCCGCTGACTGTTACAGAAATCGTCGAAGTCACCGGTCTCCGACAAGCAAATGTGTCTCGCCACCTCAATCTTCTGCATCAGGGACGCCTTTTGTGCCGCAGGCGCGAAGGCAATTACATCCGATACAGCATAACGGATCCGATGGTTGAGCATCTTTGTCAAACTGTTTGCTCAAAAATTGAGGGCGATATCGCAAAAGCCGCAAACCGTTTCACTCCATAGCCCGCTGCTTCAAACGAGCCAACTTAAGTCATGGCACGAATTCTTGTTGCCCTTTCAGGCGGTGTGGACAGCGCCGTTGCTGCTCTTTTGCTCAAACGCGAAGGGCACGAGGTACACGGTGCGTTCATGAAAAATTGGATCAACGAAGAGCAGATTGCCGGAGATTGTCCTTGGCGCGAAGACCTCGACCAGGCATCAGCGGCGGCCGAAACAATCGGCATTCCGTTCCGCGTGGTCAATCTAATGGACGCCTATCGGGAGCGCGTGGTGCAATATCTTCTCGATGGCTACGCGTCTGGTGTTACGCCGAACCCTGATGTGATGTGCAATCGTGAAATAAAATTCGGCGCTTTCCTTGACTTTGCTTTGCGGGAGGGATTTGACTGCATTGCGACTGGGCATTATGCGCGGATTCGCAGAGTTCAGGACGAAGAGCCGTTGCTTTTCGAGGGGACCGATAAGACGAAGGATCAATCGTATTTTCTCGCACTGTTGCGGCCGGAGCAAATTGCCCGAGCGCATTTTCCTGTCGGAGGGTTTCTCAAAAGTCGCGTGAGAGACATCGCTGCCGAAGCAGGGCTGCCGAATGCTAACCGAAAAGATAGCCAGGGCATCTGCTTCATCGGGCGCTTAAAAATGTCCGATTTTCTCCGAAGTTTTCTTCCGGACCAACCTGGACCGATCGTGACAGCTGACGGCAAAATTGTTGGCACGCATCGAGGAATACACTTTTATACTCTCGGTCAACGTCAGGGATTAGGTGTTGCATCAAACACGCCGAATAAGGCGTTCGTGGTTGTTTCGAAAAGAAAAGCAACGAATGAACTTGTTGTTGCGCTTGAGGATTCAAACACGCCCTATTTATATTCGCGAGAAGCGCTCGTCGCATCAATTTCTTTTGCGGGACCACCGCTGCGAAACAAGAGACGCTTGTTGGCCAGGCCACGTTATCGAGCTCCCGCGACGCAGGCGGAGTTTGAGCCGTTAGAAAAAGGGTTGTGTTTGGTTCGGTTTGATGCCCCTCAGAGGGCGCTGACACCTGGACAAGTTTGTGCCTTTTACGATGGCGAACGTCTTCTTGGCGGTGGCATATTCTCAGAGATCAACCCTTTACGCAGTGAGTTCTCCAGCTTTTGAATAACCTCTTGGAGAGGACAAAAAAGAGTAACTACCCACACAAAGCCTCTGGTGGGGCTGAGAGGAATTGGGACTTCCCCCTTGCGACACAACCCCCTGTTTATTCCTCTGACAGGTGTGGGCACGATGGAGAATACCTCGGATTGTTTTGCGCACAACCTCCCTCAGGCTGAACCACCTGCAGCCGTGATGTGGGGTTTAAACAACACGACACTTACGGCTGGTCTTTTCTGTTTCAAAAAAAGGGACTACGTTGGTTCACCAAAACCATCAGGGAAAATTGTGCCCAAATACCTCGCGAAGTCCACGGTCAGCCTAGGGAGTGGCCCTCGCGATGTTCAAATGGTGGCACAAGGAAAACACATGGGAAGCAATGCATTAAAACGACGGTCTCAATGAATTGGCCGAGCAAATGGTTATTTGACTTCAGCGTCTGCAAAAGCATCATTCGCCAAGACACCACACGCTGTTTTGTGAAAAATTCGATGAAAAACCCACTTTACCCCAGCAGGGGAAGCTTAATGGGGTGCTCCCTGTCCTGCTCCACGAGCAGACCATTCTCATTTATCAGATCGTTGAAAAACTTTCTCAAAATCAGAAAGGCATAATGGGAAAGAAAAAGAAAGAGAACCGTCCTTCAGAAGCTACTTTTTCCGGTAAGCTCGAAAATACCCCTTTTTCAATGATCTATTAGAGGTGCGTTGTTTTTGAGATATGGGAAAAGCCTCCCCTAAACTTATCATTCGCGCGGATGACTATGGCGTCACAGCCGCAACAAACTCAGCAATTATAGAGGGAGTTCGTGTTGGAACGATTCGGAACATAGGCATTCTTGCTGTCGGCCCGGCATTGGAACAGCAACTCCATGAATTGCGTGAGGCTCAGGACGTGGCATGCCTCGGATTGCACCTGGCCATCAACAGTGAATGGTCTGGGTTGCGATGGGGGCCGTTAGCTGCGAAAGAAGAAGTTCCTAGTTTGCTTGATCCTGACGGATGTTTTCTCGCCTCCACTCAAGAAAATTTCAATCACACCAGCACCGAGGATATTATCAAGGAATTAGAAGCTCAATTCGCCCGTTTGCTCGGCCTAGGCTTGAGGGTTCACTACGCCGACACGCATATGGGTTTTCATTGGCTGCCCGGGGTAAGAGCCGCCGTCGTGGAGTTTTGTCGCCGACACAACCTCATTTTTGGCGACAATGAGACTTTTCCCAAGCTAAAATTTCCAAAGTCTAAACGCCTCGAAAAAGCCCGCCCATCTGCGGGCTATTTGCTGGACATCTTTCGGCAGAGTGGCCTTCCTGCTGCCGTGGCTTTGTTTCATCCGGCATGGAATTCTGGTGAGGAGGAGCGTTTTTTTGGAATTGATGTCGCGGCAGAAAGGCAATTCGAAGCGGAGATTTTAACAAATCCGGATTTCGTGTGCCTGGCCAAGGAGCAGGGCGTTTGCCTTGCACGGTTTGACGAAGTTTTGTAAAAGTCGCCCCAAGATCTGACTAAAATGCTTGCCAACAGGCAGCAGGAGTTTCCCGCAGCAACCGCCAAACTCATCCGATCAGATTAAGGAATAAGAGGAGAGAAAAAGCAATAGATAAAGGATCCTCCTCATTTCGAGTATGTTTGATGGCCTTACGCTAAATCTTCGCCATTCTGCTTTATCGATAAATGAATCTCTTTAGATCACTGGGCATGGAAAGTGAACATCTTTGGCAAAAATTAAGTAGCATTGGAAGGAGTATAATATATTTACATTGTATTTGTTATCTGTTTTTCGTGGCTCCACAACTTGCCCACTTTCTGGAGCATGAGAGAGGTGAAGTTGTTGGAAAAAATCAGTGACTTTTATCGAGAGGCTCGAGAAATACCCTGCAAACCATTCATCTTTTTTGAAAGGCATCCTAGAGCGCTAGTGAGGAATTGGGCGTGGTGTATTCTGGTTGAGCTTAAAGACTTTTAAATTTCCTCGTGGGTCATTCTTCTAAACGAAGTCTTCTAAACGAATCGCATGCTGAGTTACCGCGGGAGGAGGAGGGATCCAACGGCCTGCACGGGGAAAGCAAGCTGAGAACTGATCTGCGGTTGAAACGGGCGTAGTGAAGAAGGCGCGATTTTTATTCTCATATAAGAGAATGATCTATCATAACTGAGAGAAACCGAGGAAGTATAATTTTTTATTTGAAGCCCCAGTCACGGGGCCTTTCGATTTCGAAAAGCAATCTCTATTTTGAGAGATAAAATCCTTGAATGCGGCATGTTGAATGCTTAGTATGTATAATAGATCGATAAGATGAGTGCTAACTGTGAAAGGTTTATTCCAATGTCCCAAGAGAATACTATAATCTATGAAGGGTTGGAAAAAGGCCTCGAAAAAACACCTTTCCCGCAGAAACACGCGGGACTGACGATTGTTGAAACCCTTGCCTCCATCTTGGTTTTGGCAATTGCAACTTCAGCCTCCTTCACAGCTCTGACGACGTTAAATAATTTTGCGATTCTAAATCGGAACAGCGTTGCCGCGCTAGCTTTGGTTCAAGATGCTGTTGAAGAGTTTCTCTCAGAACCATTTACAAGTATAATCCCTCCAAACTCCCCTTTAAGTCTTGGAAACCGAACTCGTGAAAATGTCCCGATTGTGATAGATCGGAGAACCGGTCTGCCAAGTCTGACTGGCAACCTTTTGATCTCTGTTTCCGATGGAAGCCTGGATGCTAGCGGGGACGAAATCGTTGGTCGTGAATCTTTGCGACTACTCCGCGCAACCTACACACTTTCCTACTCCCTGCGGGGACGCACTTACACAGTGTCCCAAAGCACAATGAGGGCAAATGATCAATGAAAACTTATGACCGCCCCTTTTATTTTATAAGCCAAAAGCAAAAGAGATCGGAGAGAGGCTTGTCTCTCGTGGAATTACTTGTTGCCTTGGGAATATTTACCCTCGCCGGACTCGTAATCTATCATGTTCTGACAATCTCACTCCACCTTCAGTCCAAGAATCTGTCGGTTAATTTAAATGTGCATCGCGGAAAAACAGCTTACCAAACGATCGCCGCAAGCCTTCGCGAAGCTGTTTCAGTGCCACGACTCATCAATGAACGCCGAGAGAACATCACGGGAAACGGTCCTGCCGCCGGATTTTCCATGCATCGCCGAGTTGGAGGGCCGTTTCTCCTCAGTGACGATACTTCTGCCACTTCCCCAAACGTCAGAATAAGTTCGGGCGCTTACACGCCTGAAGTAGGAGATTGGCTGATCATCCCTGCATACGGCATAGAAAAACGAATTAGCGGTGTAACTTTAGTCTCTTCATCATCAGGAGTTCGTCAACTTCAGCTTACTTCAAATTTAGGAGAAACCATTCAAATCGCAAATCCACCGTATAGTGATCTGAAAGTTGTGGTTTACATTACACGCCTTGGTCAATATGTCGTGGAGGGCGATCGGTTGCTGTTTTACCCCCGCGACTTAGACTCTTTCTTCAACGTTGTGGTTCGTAACGTAACGACTCCTACACCTTTCAGCCTACCCACTAGCCTCGCAGCGACAAGACAGATACTTATAAGCCTCTCTTGTGAGGAGGGTGCGCTTGCTAGTTTGGACGGCCTTTTTCGTCGGGACGGACTTATCCTTTCAACACGCGCCGCTGGGCGTTCACAATTGACCCGAGGAAGATGAAAACACCCCCTGAAATATCAATCAAAACCGAGAATAGAAATCGAAATAAGCGCGGTAGCACCTTGATTGTTACCGTTTCTGCTATCGCCACCATCGCCGTCTTAATAGGAATAACCGCTGATCTGACAGGCAGCACTCTCCGAGTCACTGAAAGATCTATCGCTCTTGAGCAGGCGCGCGCGGCCGCTGATGCCTCTTTGGAACTTGCATACAGCCAGTGGCGTGCGATTTGCCGGTCATCCCCACGTTTGCCAAAAGCCTCAAGTGAATTTGTAAATATCCAACAGCCGACCATAGACGATATCCCTGCACTCGGTTCCACCGGAACCGGTCGCGCCACCATCAATTCGCTGACTATTACGGCGGTGGATCCTGTTTTAAATCCCACCGACGACATGAATGCTCGACGCGAAGCTGGTATGAATGAAAACACAAGTATTTACTCCTACCTGGCAAACGCCAGAGCCACCGTAGCCACGCGCAGTGGAAATGTCACCGCCGACGTCAGCCGTGTTTTTCGCCAAATTATTGAGTCACCTTGGAGTTACGCAATTTTTTTTGAAGACGACCTCGAAATGCACCCTGGCCCGCCACAGCGAATCACTGGTCCTGTTCACAGTAACAAAACGATTTATGCGGCTCATAACACTCTCACCTACGAGGGACGCGTTACCAGCGCCGAGCGGTTCGTAACAGACTATGCTCCGGGTGACAAAGAACGTCGGTCAGCAATGGGCATCACTGGTACTTTACCGAACTATGATCCTAATTTACCTCCAAGCACGTCGGGCAGAAGAGATGCTCTCTGTTTAAACCCTTCCGATTTTGATACTTCAGATTCGAACCCGAACAATGATGGCTACAGGGAACTCATCGAACGCCCTGTCCCGGGATTTTCAGATCCGTTAGGTGAGATCGAACCTTCCCAACGACTCTACACATCAGCCGCACTCAAAATAATCATCGAAGGAACGGAAACCGAACCGGTCGTAAGGGTATTTCGCGGACAGGGAAACAGCCCGACAGAGGTATTCGAAAACTCTCCTTCAGAGGCTGATAAAGCCTACTACAACGCTGTTCGTAATGCAATCACCACCGGGCATTCCATTTATGACCGTCGGGAAGCCTCCCCTACCAACACCGAAGGGAACGTTGGTTTGACAACTCTGGACATAGACAAGCTACGTTCAGCAATCGAGAGCAACAAAATCCGAAATTTCGAATCCTCTTCGGTTCTCTACTTTTCAGATCAACGCTCTACACCCGCTGGTCCTGGAGCAAAATTTGCTCTAAGACTTGTGAATGGAAAGAAACTCCCATCCCAAGGCCTTACAGTCGCATCCGATTTGCCCATCTATGTTCAGGGTGATTATAACACTGGAAATAATCCGCCATCAAACTCCTCATCCACTGGGCAGCCCGAGGAAAGCGGGTATACCCGTAAGCCGGCTGCGATTGTCGGTGATGCAGTCAATATTCTTTCTAATAATTGGAGCGATTCTAATTCTGGTCTCTCTGTCAGATACCGGAAGGCTACCCCCACCACAGTTAACGCCGGCATCATCTCTGGAAACGTTAAAACAACCAAAGCCGGAGTGAATGGCGCAACAGAAAATACATACAGCGGCGGCTCGGAAAATTTTCCCCGATTCCTCGAGGATTGGAATGGAGTTCGCTTTACTTACTATGGTTCAATGATTCAGTTATACCAAAGCAAACAAGCGACCGGCACTTGGGGAAAGTCTGACGTGTATGTGCCTCCCGTGCGAAACTGGTTTTTTGACGTGAATTTCCGCACCAACCCTCCGCCGGGGTTTCTTGTCACTGCAAACTTCGAACGCGGAATTTGGCTAAGTCAGTAGTCATCATTTATTTAACGGTGAGCTCGGGGCCTGCGGGTGTGCACCTTAACGATAAGTAACCTCTTCCCGATGGTAAATCTTCATAAAAAGGCACCTTTGGATAATTAAGAAAGCCGTGAAGTGATCGGCACTCCTTTTTTCTTCCGGTAAATAAGGTGACAACAGCCAAATTTACGGAGAAAAGGGGCATCTGCAGCCTTAATAGCGCTTGAGAACACCAGTGCATGACAGGCTCTGCTGAGGATTTGCAAACCAACTTTCCGCGTCAGGTTCGAACATCTTATCCTCTACAATTTTATCTCCTACCACAAATTCACAAACCGAGATCGTTATTTTTGCGTAACTGCTCAGGTAGGCGCCCGCCTTGGGGCGGCCACCTGTGAGTGAATGGCGGGGCGCACGCACCCGACGCGTGGGCGAGACTCACGAGGTGTTGACCGCTGGCACAAAGGGGTTGCCGAGAAACACGCGCTGGAGGGCATCGAGAGCGCTGATGTCGTTCTTGCGCGCCGTGGAGACGTAGCCGCGGATGCGGCAGAAGTTCACGAGTGCCTGGAAGCTGCGAAAGGTGCCGGAGATCTTCTGGCGCAGCTTCATCATCCGCAGATTCCTTTCCGACAGATTGTTGTCGAACAGGATCGAGAAGTCGCGCATGAAGGCAAGGATTTCATTGGGGTGGTCGCGGAAGCGGTCGAGCAGATTGCGCGCCTTTGCGTGCGCCGGTGAAGTCGGTGCCAACGTGGGTGTAAGTCCCACCGGGGGGAATTGGCTGTTCGCCCTCGAAAGCCTTGGTAACTGCGTCGCTGTGAAGCGGTGTGGGGAGCAACCAAGGAACTGAACTGCCAGGCCGTAATGATGAATAAACCACATGAGCCTCGAAAGCGATAGAGAACCACAGAAGCAGCCGAGTCCCTGCGAGGGTGATGAAGGCCGGAGGGTGCGGTGCGAGTCAACAGCCTGCCGTCGCGCAACGCTGTGGCGGGGTGATCGTGGACGGCATGGTGGGAAGTGGCATCGGGGTAAGCCGGGAGGTCTGCCGTGGTGAACCGGAGAGGGTCTGGTTCCACTTCGGGCGCAAGCCATGCGCGGCATGGCAAGGCCCGGGAGGCTGCGGCAGAAGTCGGAGGCCCTCGTAGTAGC
>CALDSX010000084.1 GCA_937924445.1 uncultured Chthoniobacterales bacterium | reverse complement strand
AAACACAGGATTTCGACTGGAAAGCTTGAGGGTATCAACAACAAAATCAAGACTCTCAAGCGCAAAGCTTATGGTTTCCGCGATGAGACATTCTTCATCTTGAAACTTTACAGCCTTCATGAATCTAAAGCCGTGCTAACAGGCGTCTAAAAATGAACTTCCCGGATGAACCGGGAAAATGAAACTCGACTCCATCGAGTCGCGGCGCGCAGGCATTCCAGGCATGCTTAAGTGATTGCTCTACAGGCGCTTTGCAAACCCTTTCGTCGCAGCAAAAGGAAAACAAAAAACGTCAGCGACACGCGCATAGGTCGAATGGCCGTTGGCAATGAGTTGGCTCGTATCCAATCGAAAAGATGCAACGTCTACTTCCGCAGGCGTAAACTCAGGAAGTTAACAGTCGATTAAACAGAACATTCCCTCGCACTTTTCAAAACCATAACCCCGGCTGGTATTGGTGCACCCCTCTGATTGATGCAACCCTCCGGAAAAATTGGCAGCACGGTCTATGGCATTCTCCATTCTGCCGCCTCGCCAAACGCGCAATCCGGTCTCGTCTCACTTCCAAAACCACAACTGCTCTTCAGTCAGAATTTAGAATGTCTGATTTGAAGCAAAAGCGTGCGGACCACCGACTTCCCCTGAGTCAACGTTCTTAATTTCGTATTCGCCAGCTACCGGGATCCCGCGGGCAGTGAGGAGCGAGTTGCCGAGAATTACCGAGCTCATCACATCCTCGTTTTCCATGCCGCCGGTGCTCATGTAGTCTTAGGCCATCGAGCCAAGGTTTTTAATGGCCACAAGCTTGTCGAGAGCAATCGGCGTGCGCACAGCGCGGTCAAATTCGGCCTCTGAGCATTCTGCTGGATGTCAAAGACAGCAGCAAACTCCACACGCTTTGCCGTAACCTCCTCCGCCGTGAGCTGCGACGCAAAGCTGCCAGTTCTTCGGCCTCGACGATTTCGAGATGTCCGCCGAAATACGAGAGCTGACGTGTGGTGGCGGTGTAGATATCGAGCAATCCGGTTTAGATATCGAGCAATCCTTAGTACTTTGTAGTAATGCCCCATTGGACCGAGGCGGTTGTGAGCCATTGTGTGGGCAGCCTGCGCCGCCTCGATCCACTCGTCGCTCTCTCTCCGCACGTGTGGATCGTCATTCAGCACGCCAGTCACCTGGTGAAACGGGATGTGCCCGGTTGAATGCATTGGCAATCTCCGGCACCGGACAGACCGCACAGTAGGCAGCCAGTCGTCGGTCATTTTGGTGCGGTCATCGAGCCGGTTGAACGCGGCGTAGTCAATCGCCCCAGTGGGCTGGAGGTTGAGGATCATAAAGGGAACCCTCGCACGTGGGACAACCGGCATAACAGTCTAACTCTGAGCATAGGTCGTAACGTAAAGACAAATGAGGTCCACATCAGCCCACCGAAAATCGTGCCCAGCCACGAGAGCTTTTTCCAGCGTGTCGATCAGCCCTAGATTGACGACCTCAACGCCGAGATGCGCTCTGGCGGGTGACCTCGCCGAGGCTGCCCTTGAGGCGCTCCTTTATACCACTAAATTTCGGCCAACAAGCCTCAAGGCCTATTCAGAAGAGACCTACGCGAAGGGGAAAACTTGTGGGAGCAGGCTGCGTGGGTGCACTTTATTTGAGAATGCAATTCAGAGTTTGTAAATGTAAACGAGCAGGCCTCTGCGGATTTGGCTCAGGCGTCTGCCTGTTAAGGTCGGGTAACTGACAAAAAGCACTTGCGCAGCGTGTGGATGCCAAGATGAAGGTGCGCCGAGTGGAAGCCTGCGCCCAAATCGCTGTGTAGAGGCGCTTAACGGTGGTTGTCATGAACAATTTTTAGTCCTTCTTCGAAGCGCGATCTTTAACGAGGGCACCGGGACATCTTATCAATATAATCTGTACTATGTGTTCTGTAAACAGGGCCAGGAGAGTCTGAAACCCTCGATCTCAATGGGCCACCGAGCCTATGCGTTGCGCTGGCAGATTGACACCGCCCCTCTGACCTCCTTATAATTTACATGTCGCTGCCTTATCCGGAGCGCCTTACAGACGGTAAACACACCTTCAACCGGCTTTTTGTGAAAGGCGGCTCGGCGTCTTGGAAACGAGGCGACCCGCTCGAACATCTCAAATCCTATGGGACGGCATCGGCCCGCTTTGCCGTTGCGGGCAACCTTATTTAGCTGAGGTTGCTCCTGTTATGGGTGCCATTGCTTTTGTCTCATACAAAAGCGTCGTTTCCATTTTCAGCCAGAATCACTCACCGACACCAAAAAACTCGCAATCGCCATCAACAAAAATCGAAAGCCCGACCTTATTAAAGTTCGCCTATATGATCCTCTCTGCCCTTGGTATCGGATCGCTGTAAATAAGATTCACGCTTTGACGAATGTTTTACAGTGCACAAAGTTCCGTTTGGTCTGAAATGTGGTCTGGAAATAAGCCCACCGAAAATTGAAGAATTGAATGCGAAAAATCTTTTGACACGTGAAAGAAAAATTCTAAGTTTTATTTCCCCTCCAAGCTAACTACAAAGCGATTTTCGTCTCTCGTATGTAAATTCGCTTCGTGGGAGGCAGCGGGGGACGAAGGTAAAACGCCGTGTTCGGCTGTTTTCCCGTGCAAAAAGCCCATGTAGCTCAGTCGGTAGAGCACGTCCTTGGTAAGGACGAGGTCACCGGTTCAATCCCGGTCATGGGCTCCATTTTCGATTGATTTCTCATGGGCTTTGAGCCAATGATCATTTGAAAAATTTTGCGCTGGGTATCCAATAGAGAACGATCGGCACTCACCCTAAATACCACACCTAAAACCACTAAATAAATTAACGAATTCCGAGGACCGCGGCTCAGTGCTGCGGTCTCAGCGTCAAAGGCCCTGGTTACCTGCGGCCCTCGCCCTCGATAAATCTAGGAGAACAAGATGGCTAAAGCACAATTCGAGAGAAGCAAACCGCACGTCAACATTGGCACAATCGGCCACGTTGACCACGGCAAAACCACGTTGACCGCAGCGATTACCACCGTTCTTGCAAAAAAGGGGTTGGCCGAAGCTCGAAAATACGAGGACATTGATAACGCGCCTGAGGAAAAAGAGCGCGGTATCACTATCAACACCTCTCACCAGGAATATCAGACCGATAAACGCCATTACGCTCATGTCGACTGCCCGGGCCACGCGGACTATGTGAAGAACATGATCACCGGTGCAGCGCAAATGGATGGCGCAATCCTCGTCGTCAGCGCGGCAGACGGCCCGATGCCTCAGACTCGTGAGCATATTCTTCTTGCTCGTCAGGTCGGCGTTCCGGCAATGGTCGTTTTCCTCAATAAAGTCGACATGGTTGACGACCAAGAGCTCATCGATCTCGTTGAAATGGAAGTCCGCGAGCTGTTGAGCCAATACGAATTTCCAGGGGATGACATTCCAATCGTTAAGGGAAGCGCGCTCAAAGCCGTTGAAGGTGACCCCAAATACGAAGAGGCTATTCTCCAGCTTATGGACGCGGTGGATTCCTACATCCCCCAGCCAGAGCGCCCGAAAGATCAACCTTTTCTTCTCCCCATTGAGGACGTGTTCAACATCGAAGGCCGCGGGACAGTTGTCACCGGACGTGTTGAGCGCGGAATTTTAAAGAAGATGGAGGAGGTTGAAATTGTAGGCATCAGGCCCACAACAAAGACCACCGTCACCGATATTGAGATGTTTCGTAAGTTGCTTGACAGCGCGGAAGCAGGCGACAACGTCGGACTGCTTCTACGCGGTATCAAGAAAGAGGATGTCGAGCGCGGTCAGGTCATCGCCAAGCCCGGTTCAATCACTCCGCACCGCAAGTTCAAGGCCGAAGTTTACGTTTTGAGCAAAGAAGAAGGTGGTCGACACACCCCGTTTTTCTCCAACTACCGTCCGCAATTTTATTTCCGAACCACCGACGTAACCGGCAGCGTCAAGCTACCCGACGGCGTTGAAATGGTCATGCCTGGCGACAACGTTTCGATTGAGGTTGAGTTGATAACTCCCATCGCCATGGAAAAAACCATTCGCTTCGCAATTCGCGAAGGAGGAAAGACTGTTGGCGCAGGACGTGTCAGTGAGATTCTCGATTGATATCAAAGCTGTTAGCGCTAAGATCACTCTACGATGTAGTACCTGCCCGGTTCTATGACCGGGCAGGTAAGATTCCTTCTTAAGCAATGGCCACTCTTAACGTGCCGCTTAAAAAGGTGGCCCCTCGCAGCAAAAAGATCATCAAGGCCAGTAGCTCAATTGGTAGAGCAGCGGTCTCCAAAACCGCCGGTTGGGGGTTCGAGTCCCTCCTGGCCTGTGCGCGTCAACCAAGTCTCAGTAAGCACAACATAGAGAAGATTTAATGTTTTTTCCCACCCATTTTATTTAGAAAATGATCCAGAAGGCAAAAAAGTTTATCGGTGAGGTTCGCACAGAGCTATCCAAAGCGACATGGCCTTGGGATCCCAGGGAGAAAGGCATTAAAAAATATCGTGAACTTATTGATTCAACCGGAGTCGTTTTAGTAGCCATGGTTATGCTTGGTGCATTTGTGGCTCTCAGCGATTTCTTTCTTGTTAATGCCGTGAGTGCTTTCACCCGCACGGGCATTGAAGAGCGAGTAAGGCGGCCCAAATTTACTCAACCAGAACATCCTGCGGATGCCAAAGAAAACGCCTCCACAACCGATCATTCTAACGTCGCCACCTCCTCCGAAAAAAACGAAAATCCACCAGAGCAGCCGACGCCACCCCCTGACGCTCTCCCTGCTCAATCACCCGCCACATCGCCGGAGTAGCCAAATTCCTAGCCCCAGATCCAGATGTCCGATTCCCCTTCATCTATAGGTAAAAAAGAGTGGTATGTGGTTCATGTCCTCTCAGGACAAGAACAAAGGGTTCACGACAACCTGATTAAACGAATACAGACCGAAGAAATGCAGGACCTTGTCTTTGAAGTCCTCATTCCAACAGAACGTGTTTCTGAGGTCCGGCGCGGTAAGAAAAGCGAGTCTACAAGGAAGTTCTTTCCCGGCTACATCATCATCAATATGATCCTGTTCGATCATGACGGGAACCTGATTGATCGTAGTTGGTATTTTGTGCGGGAAACAAATGGAGTTCTTGGTTTTGCGGGTAATAAAGAGCGCCCCATACCGATGAGTGAGTCGGAGGTCGTTTCCATGCTAGCACAGGTTCGCGAGCGGGAGGACACTGTGATCCCGAAGATAAATTTTGAAGTAGGCGAGACCGTCAAGGTGTCCGATGGTCCGTTCCAAAACCAGAGCGGCGTCGTTGAAGAAGTGGACCCCGAGCGCGGACGGTTACGTGTATCAGTGACGATTTTCGGCCGCTCCGCTCCCGTCGAACTTGAATATTGGCAAGTCGAAAGAGCGTAGGTCTTTTGCTAATATATCGGGGCACTAATTTACACCACACCCGCGCAGTTCCTTTTAAAACCATTAAACGCAGCTTACACACATATGGCTAAAGAAATCACCGGAACAATTAAGCTTCAAATTCCTGCCGGGCAGGCAAATCCTGCTCCGCCGATTGGCCCTGCCTTAGGTCAGCAGGGAGTTAACATTATGGCCTTCTGCAAGGAATTTAACGCCGCTACCCAGAAGCAAGCGGGGGACATCCTTCCAGTAGTTATCACTGTTTACAAAGACAAGAGCTTCACATTCATCACTAAACAGCCACCTGCGTCCGCGCTTTTGAAAAAAGCAGCCGGTATCGCCGCAGGTTCTAAAGAACCAAACCGAACCAAAGTGGCCAAAATCAGTAAAAAGCAGGCCATGGAGATTGCCAAGCAAAAACGCCCAGATCTGAATGCAAACTCGGACGAAGCTGCCTTCCGCATTATTGCTGGTACTGCACGCCAGATGGGTATTGAAATCGAGGAATAAGTCGTCGCCTTTTGCTAGCTCGCCCGGCAACTTGCTGCCAAACAGTTTAAGTGGGGAAACATCGAATGAGTGCGTTCTCTAACTTAATCACCCAGAACACACATACAGGCTTAGGGATCTTTCCGAGGGCTGAACCGATGCGAAAAGTCTATTGAACGACTGTTGAAAGTCTTCCCTCGACGACGACTTCAACCATTCCTTGTGCAACGCCTATTTGCTACTCAAAGTTAACTTCTCTGGGTGAAACAGACTTGGCGGCAACCAAAGAGATGATCCAGCAGTTGCCGACCATCAAGGAGTCAATCACCAGGC
>CALDSX010000083.1 GCA_937924445.1 uncultured Chthoniobacterales bacterium | reverse complement strand
GGTGGGATTTTTTGAAAACCTGGGGGTGGATTCGAGCGTCATTGAAGTCAATGCCAGCCTGCGGAGTCTGGAACACCGCAACACCGAGCAATCCTATTGGAAGTATGTCAAAGGGTTGGCGCTCGAGGCGGGGATGGATCCGGAGGACGGGGAGGCGGTAAAGCGGTTCGACAAAAAGAGGCCGGCAAGAAGCACCAGCAACAAAGATTGGAAAAACCCTCATGCCGAGGACGCCGAGGTGGGCCAGACCAAGGACGGAGCCTGTGATATGATTTATAAGCCTGAAGCGGTGAGCGATCTGGACACCGGAACGATCGTGGCGGCGGAGGTGTTGCCAGGAGATCAGGCGGATACGGAGGGACTCGGTGAGCGTGTGGGAGCCGCTGTGGGGATGGTTCATGCGCTCTGTGGGAGCGAGAAGAGAAGACCGCCCAAGTGAAAGTCTGACGGCGGACAAAGGGTATTTTGCCGCGTCGGAAATCGAGGCTGTGCAGGAAGGGGGGCTACGAACGATTGTGGCAGATCGCCAGGCCGGCAAACGCAAGCAAGAGAAATACTCGACTGAGCAGTGGAGGGCGATCCAGCGAGCCCACCGGAGTGTGAAATGCGCCTCGGGCAAAGCCCTTTTGCGCAAGCGCGGGATGCACATGGAACGAGCCTTCGAACATATTCCGGATGAGGGAAGGTCGCGTCGAGCGACCCTGCGTGGGCGGGAAAATCTGACCAAACGCGAACGGTTTGAGGCGGCTTGTTTCAATTTGAGCCTGCTTCTGCGCAAAATCTGCGGCCTGGGAACGCCCAAACAATGGGCCAGCGGTGGATGGGCGGCTCTGCTTTTGTTTATATTTGGCGCCCAGTCCGACAGAATCTCGCTGCTCCGCCTCAACCAACTCTGCGAGGAGTGGTTTTTCTATGTTTTCGCAACCAACTTTCGGAGGTTACTTTTTCCCAGGGAGCCCAAAATCGCCCATTTTTCAACGGTCTGTTAGGAAAGACAAATCTGACTGTTATTGAGAAATTAAATTTGACTCTGGGGGGGGGGGGCTGATTAGCGTAAAGGTCGTTTTGCAAAACTTTCCCCGTTAACTAAACCCCAAAATTATATGTTGCAACTCACCACTCACCGATCCCAAAAACCACGTTCCGGTATGGCTCTGGGCGGTATTGGAAGCGGCTCGTTCGAGATTCTTCAGGATGGATCTTTCGCAAATTGGACTATTTACAACAATTGGCCGTTATTTACCGGGCCACAGTTGCCCAGACGAGCGCATTATCCTTTTGACGATAAACAATTACTCTTCTTTCTTATTTGGCTGAGAGCTGAAAACGAATCCCAACGCCTTGTGTTATTGCAGGTAGAGGAAGGTTACGGTGCTGCTGGCATCGAGGACCACGAGATGCTTTACATTTTTCCCTGGATAACGGGAGTGGATACCATCCGCTACCGAGCAAGTGTTCCATTTGCGGAGCTCGACTTCGAGCAGGCTGGGCTACCGTTGGTCGTCAAAATGCGGGCGTGGTCCCCTTTTATTCCTGGAAATGTTCTGGATTCGGCATTGCCATCGGCCTTTTTTGATTTCGATGTTATCAACTGCGCTAACCGCACGGTGGAGTTACAAATCCTAGCCAGTTGCAAAAATCTCGTCGGCTATAACCAGCCCACCCGGCAATACCTCAACAAGCGCGTCTGCGACAATGATTTCTCAGCGGTTATTATGGGGGCGGAATTTACCGATCCGCAAGCTCCCGACACCGGGGAAGTTTGCCTCGTCAGCCATCATGTAGCTTCAACGGCATACATGGGCTGGGCACACCAGCATCCATACTACGAGCGTCTCCTCAGAGAGTTTCCCTTGCCTGAATACGACGATACCATTGGTCGCAACAGCACGAAGGACGAAAATCTCGGACGAACCAAAGCCGATGCCGCCTGTTACGTTACAATCGGTCGCGCTGTCAGTTTGAAGCCTCGCGAATCTTTTACCCATGGGTTTTCTCTGAGCTGGCATTTCCCAAACCTTTACGGACGCCCTAAAATCGAGGATAGCAGTTTTCGTGCAACCACTCCCAATGGCTTGGACACCTTCGAGGGCCAGTGGTATGCCATGCATTTCAAATCGGCCGAGGCGGTTGCCCGATACGCCTTCACTAACCGAGCGAGATTGCTTGCCGAAAGCGAGCATTTTCATCGTGTATTTTTTGACAGCGATCTGCCGGAGTTTGTGCTGGACCAGGTCAACAGTCAGTTGAATACCTTTCGTACTTCGACATGGCTGACCCAAACCGGCATGTTTGGTGTGTTGGAGGGTCTGAGCCCGCACAAACCATTCGCGGGCATCGCGACCACAGACGTCGCGATGTATGGACAAATCGCCACAAGTCTGCTGTTTCCTGAGTTGGACAGGATGACGATGAATCTCTGGCGTTGTTTTCAGCGGGAGAACGGTGTCGTCATCCACTCGGTCAACTGCAACTCTGTAAACAATCCGGCGGGGGAACTCAACGGTCACCGGCTCGACATGCCGGCCCAGTTTGTTTTTCAGCTCCTCCGCTCAGCTCTCTGGAGCACGGATCGCAATTATCTCGAGACCGCCTGGCCAGATGCCAAGCGAGCGCTTGCTTATGTTCTACGCGAGCGTGACAAGAACGCAGACAAACTTCCCGATATGGAGGGGATTATGTGTTCCTACGATAATTTCGCTATGTTTGGTGTGGCACCTTTTGTGGCGAGTCAATGGCTCGCGGCAGTTGCGCTGGCGCTTCATGTGGCCGCCCGACTTGGAGATCAGGATTTTCTACAGGAATACTCCTCATATTTTGATCAGGGGCGAAAGAAATTGGAGGAGAGCACGTGGAACGGAGAATACTTTAAACTCTACAGCGACTATTGCGAAGAGGATCCTCATGGAGGTGACGGCTGCATGGTAGATCAAATCATTGGAGAGGGTCACGCTCGTCAGCTTGGTCTTCCTCACGTTGTCGCACCCGAAAAAACTCTTGCTGCCGTTCAAAGTATTCTTCGGCTTAACTACCGCGAGAACCAAGGTCTTCGGAATTGCCAGTGGCCCACCGACTCATTTCTCCGCCCGATTGGCGCCCAGACATGGATTGACCAAGCCAACACCTGCTGGACTGGAGTGGAGCTGAATTTTGCCGCCCACCTATATTATCTCGGAATGCACGCTGAAGCGGAAAAAATCATCCGTAATGTGGATGAACGTTACCGAAGATGGGGGCTCTATTTTGACCATCAAGAATTTGGCGGACATTATTTTCGACCGATGGCCGCTCTGGCTATTCCCAATGCTTTTCTTGGTATAAGTTATGATGGTGAAAGGCTGCGCGTTGCCCCTGCGCGCCAGTTGCCTTTCGGTCGGTGGTGTTTTATTCTACCTGGTGCTTACGGGACCCTTCATCGGACCGTGGAAGGAGCGCGAATAAGTCTTAAGTTTGGCCAAGTCGTTACCTCGCATATCGAGGTGGCGATTCCGGGTGAAATCATCTTGGAAGGCTTCCGTGATACCTGGGAACGTTCCACCACGGGGCTCACCACCTCTTTCCAGCGGGCTTCATAACAATTTCTGTTTTAGTCAGTTTTTCCTCGTGGAAATTGTGCCAGAGTCGGAAGCGTCATCAGATCGCTTGTTTGATGGTCTTTTGTTGGCCAGTTAGTCGGCAGAAGTGACCTAACAAATAGAGAGTGGAATAAGCTCTTTAGAGAACTCTGTCTCGCGAGCAAGAGGATGAGAGTAGAGAAAAGGCATCAGAATTCGAGTGTTGCAGCTCTGATACACTGCCGATTCTTTCTTGTGGCATCATTTGGGCAAATGAAACTGCGCTCAGGCGCTGCCTTGACAATAGCTCGCTTTGTGGATGGAATTTAGCGGATTGTTTCAACAGTTTCCTCTGGCAGCCAACCCCGCCCTCTATCGGGCAGCAAGACATAAGCCCATCCGGTTCGCCGGAAGAGTAACGCAATCTCCGAGCCTGGAGCGAGTGACAAAATTTCTCTCGAAGTCTTCGCAGGCGCATGTCGTGCAACGGCCCCTTCCTGAATGACGATCGCACGAGAGGCGTTCCACGCCCCCCCACCGCTGGAGAGGAGCAACCAGAGACAGGCCAGCGCCAGCGGCAACGACATAGCCACGGCAACGATTCCGTGCGCTTGCCATGCCCCCCGCCGCACACAGAACCATCCTCCCACTAAAGAAACCCAAGCGGCTGCGACCCCAACCCATGCAACTCCGCCAGGCGGCACGTGACGAAAAAACCGTTCCGACCATGGCTTCGGATACTCCCGCGCTCCCGACATGCGTCGAACAACTTCAAGGTTGGCTTTTGCCTCGGCATGTGAGGGGTTGAGCAGCAGTGCACGTTCGTAATGCAAGACGGCACGGCCGGGCTGGCCCGTTTGATAATATGCGTTGCCAAGGTTGTAATGAACGGCCGCAGAATGCCCTCTCTCTTCGAGAATTTTCTGGTAAAACACTGCTGCGTCCTGAAATCTGCCCTCTTCGAAAAGTTTGTTTGCAGCATTGAACTCCGCCTCGAAACCTGTTTCAGATCGCACCGACTCGGCCAGGGCGCATTGCAGTGCGAACCCAACGAACACAAAAAGATGGAACGAACAAAATGTGCTGAGCTTCATTTTATTTGCAAAGCCTCCCTGAGACGACGTTGTAGGGTGCCATGCTCCAGTTCATCAAGCCCTCCCCCCCCGTAGCAGAGACGGTCGCGTTGCGCCAGGATCCAAGTTTTTTCGTTCGGATCCACCGCTACGCTATGCTGTTCGATAAGTTTAACGGCGGCATCTAAAAGTTCTCTTGCGGTGGCTCTTTGGGACCGAAGCAGGAGCATCAATCGAGCCTTTTCGGCGGAGCGGATACGCTGGAGGCGGATTTCCGGTGAAGAGAAGTGGGAGATAAGCAGCCGACCTATAATAGAAGCGATTGCTGCAAGAGCAATAATTGCATTGATCCAAACGAAGAATCCCGAGGACCAGGGTGGCTGTAATTGGCGGGGAGGGTCTGGGTGGGCCGTTTGGATGTGCAAAAGGTCATCGTCGGCAACAAGATCGGGGTCATTACGCTGTGTTGGGGCTGTCTCTGCGGGCGTTCCGAAAGTCTCATTAGGAGCCGTTTTAGCGGGTATTTTTTGTGTGCTGGCATTGCCACTTGATGGAGTGGTCTGAGCTGATGCCGGAGGCCCAATGGCGGCGGACTTTGGGTGGATACCAAGTTGTTCGCTGTGAACTGTGTGATACTGGGCCGTTTCAGGGTCAAAGAAGGAAAATTCGATCTGTTCGAGCGGCTCAGCGTTGGCGCTGGGGACTAGAACAATCTCGAAAGTTTTTGCCCCTTTGGTTTGCGTTTCGTTTGAAGGATTAAACTGGGAGGTTGGAGGATATACGCGCCAGCCACGAAGCCCATCAAGTTTTGGAGCTGTAACCGAATCAAAATTACCCTCGCCGCGTATCTCAACGCGAAGTTGGACTGGATCGCCCGGCCCGGGTGTCTGAGGTTTTGCGAAGGCTGTGAGGGTGAACTTTCCCACCGCTCCATCGAACGAGTCTGGGCGTCCCTCCTTAGGGAGAGGCTTGACCACCACGCTGCCCTCTGGAGTGGCCAGTGTTACTTCGCGGAACAGAGGACGCCCCCTTAGGAAGGGATCGGTATTGAAAAAATCCTCAAAAATCGAATCGATGGAGAAGGGATCGAACGGGTCGAAATTCCTCCGCTGCGACGGTCGCCCTCTATCGGTCTCCTGAGTGAGGATCAGGATTGGGAGCTCAGCCCGTGGCAGTTCGAGCTCGCCTGATTTCACCGGCGCGATGGCTGTGCGATAGGAGAGCGTGGAGTAGGAACGCTCTCCGCGATCAAGTCTCCCAGATTGAGGATTGGATAATTTATGCGTTGAGAAATCTTTTTGCGATAAGTCAGGTGGCTTCTGAGGGTTTTGAACTCTCGCATCCGTCTGTTCATCCACACCAAAAATTATTTCAACAGGGATCATTTCTCCCACATAAAATTCTCTTCGCCCGGATGGCAGACGAAGTTCAGCGAGGAAAGTTTCGTCCCGCGAATCAGGCGGAGAGGCTTGTGATTGAGATCCAGGAGGGCCTGACGGTGCGCCTGGCCTTGAAGGCTGGCCTTGGGAGGAAGTTCCGGCAGATGCACTCACTCGTAGCCGCAGCGGGTTGGTCGTTATCCGCTTGCCGTCCGCCACAAAGGAGAGAGCCGGAATTTCAAACTCCCCTTCACGTCGTGGCACAACAATCCATGAGAGTTTGGTGGATATCCGTGTTGAGGAATTAATGGATTCAATGCGGGTTTGCCTCCCAATGAAGTGGATATCGAGCCCGTCCACATAAATTTCAGGGTCCGGCATATGGATTTCGGCCGATTCAATAATTACCTGAAGCGGAATGGATTCTCCAACCACTGCATCCGTTTTCCCCAATAGAGCCTCGGCCTTTGGGGTGCCTTGGCCAGACGCCTGACCTCCTCCCAAAGCCAACAACAGCATTAAAAGAAATGGTGCGACAACTGTCTTGGGGGTCGGAAAGTGGAGAGAAAACGTTTTGAACATCATTGCCTCTTTAGACATACATGATCCGAGATTTGCATAAAAAATCTTCTCACAGAAAAACCTCCTTCCTAATAGTTTTTCCGCAAGATCTTTTTGGTTTGCGCCACGTTGCGGTTCCCAACCGGAGAAGTCTGTGGGGCACAAGCCGATGGTTGCGCACCAAGGTAAAGACGGTAGTTTCATTTTCCCATGAAGACCCTGCCTGGATTTCGCGATTTCTATCCCGAGGAACAAGCACGCCGCCGTGCTCTTTTTGAACGATGGGCTGAGGTGGCCCGGGCACATGGGTTTGCAGAAATTGACGCGCCGACGGTAGAGCCACTCGATCTGTACCGAAAAAAAAGCGGGGATGAACTTGTTGGACAACTCTTCAGCTTTACAGATCGGGGAGAGCGGGAGATTGCCTTGCGCCCGGAACTCACACCTTCAGCCGCTCGAATGGTGGCGGCCAAGCATCGAGAGTTGCGTCGGCCTATCCGTTGGTTTTCCCTCGGTTCATTCTTCCGGCTAGAAAGACCTCAACGTGGTCGTTCAAGGGAGTTTTGTCAATTTAACTGCGACCTTTTCGGAATATCAGGGGCGGCGGCTGATGCGGAAATGGTCGGGCTTCTGATCGCTTTACTGCGTGCTGTTGGGCTTGGACCACAGGATTTTGCCGTGCGTCTGAGCGACCGGAGCGTTTGGAATCAATTCGTCGCAGGAGCGGCACTCCCTGAGGAGTCAACCGTGGCACTTCTGCAGGCGGTGGATAAACTCGGGCGTGAACCAGCCGAGCGCACGGACGCCCGGCTTCTGGCTGCAGGTTTCGAACCAGAGCGGGTGCGTTCTTTTATTGATGAACCTTGTGAAAACGATCCGATCTTTAGTGATCTGCGTCGCGAATTAGATCAGCGCAGGCTCACCGAATTCATCACGTTCGACCGTTCGGTTGTACGCGGACTCGCATACTACACCGGTGTGGTTTTTGAGGCGTTTGATCGCAAGGGGGAACTTCGAGCTATTGCCGGCGGTGGGCGTTACGATGGTCTGGTGGCCAAAATCAGTGATGGCGCGGCCGATTTGCCTGCCGCAGGATTTGCCATCGGAGATGTGGTGATCATGGAGTTAATTGAGGCCAAGGCTTTGCCCGCTGCATCTATTCAGAGGAGAGCAGATCAACTTTTGGCGGGTCAGGTTTTTTTAGTGATTGCAGATGAGATAGCGCGGCCTCATGCGCTTCGGATTGCCTCGGATTTGCGTGCGGCTGGGGTGCGAACGGATTTTGCCTTGGGGAGCGAAAAGGTGACTCGCCAATTTCAGGCTGCAGAGCAGGCAGGCTGTTCTTTGGCCGTTGTTTTTGGTGCCGAATGGCCAAGAGTCAAAATAAAACTTATGGCCACTCGGGAAGAAATCGAGATTGAGGCCTCAGCTCTTTATGAACGGATCGGTGACCTGCTCAAGATTCGGCGTTTAGAGAATCCGAATCTTCAGTAGACCGGCCGTGAAATTTACCTGTCTACCAATTAAAATCTAAAACCCGTTGCTCCTAAGCATCTTCGCAGTTTCAAAAAGCAACACCCCCACTCACTTCCGCTTCTGTCAAGCCAACCAATTTCTGGCGCGCCCGCTTTTCTCACGCTTTTCGTGACAAGGCGCAGAGATTTCCCGGCGTGGCAAGAGGCGCGCGGAGAGAGACGAAGGGCTGTGGGGGGGAGCATCCTGCCTAAGGAGCGAGCAAAGGCACCACCGCCCCGACTAGAAAGAGCCAGCCGCAGTAGAAGGGTTTTGAGTTTTGAGAAATGAGAAATGCGGGCTAGAGCACTCGTTGACATAACACGTTCTAACTTTTACCAATAGAGGAGGGGATTTAGGGTAGTTTTTTTTGTCGGGCAGAGTAGAGTGTTTTCGTAAGTCCAGTGCATGGCATTATCACCCTTTTAGTTGAACGGATATTTGATGAAGCAGCGGTCACTATCCTATGAAATCGAAGTCCGACCCCGTTGATCTTAATTCTTTGGATGCCCAGATTCGTCATCATCGTCAAAATCGCTGTCGAAATCTAGTTCATCGTTATCGTTCTCTAAATCCTCATTCTCATCCTCTTCAACCGATTCGTCATCTGAGTAAACCTCTTCCATAATGTTCTTCCATCCACCTTCGCCATCTTGTTTGCCAACTTGGCCGGTTGCACTCTGGTTTTTGGCTAAAACTACTCGGAGCGGGATAGAAGTTTCATGGCGACCATCTACCGACACGTTGAGCGCAAAATTTCCTTCTGAACCGAACTGCCAGTTCTGGATGTTGATAATAATGTTGCGGGAGACAGCTTCGATTTCGTCCGGCACTTCGATTTGAAGCGGCACCTGCATAGGAGGGCCGAGAGGAGCACCGTCGTCGTTGACAACGTCCACACGAACCTCGTGGTGCCCCTCCTCGAATTTGTTGAAGCTCATCCTCAAGGCGACTGCACAGTTGGGATGTACAACCGGCAGTTTTGTTGCGAAGATAGTGTCAAACGCGCCAAGAATATTAAGTTTGCCACCGTAATCAGTGGCTGCATCGCAAAGGGCTGCTACTAAAAGTATCATTGCCTCGAAAACGTAACCGAGAGCCACAAGTGTTCAAGACGCGTAAATACTATTTGCGCGGATCGTGTGGGGCATCGTCGGGAGTAGTGAGAGTAGAGGCCGACCCTCTGCTTATCCAATTTCAGGGGCTTCTTACGGGAGATTCACTGTATGACACTGGAAAAAAACTCTTTTCGTGCGGTATTATTACCCTCATGGGCCGTATCAGACTCCTTCCCGATGAAGTTGCCAGCCAGGTTGCTGCCGGCGAGGTGGTCGAGCGCCCTGCCTCCGTGGTCAAAGAGCTTGTAGAAAACAGCCTCGATGCGGGTGCCACACGGATTGAGGTGGCGGCCCGCAGGGGGGGGATCTCGGAAATTATCGTCTCCGATGATGGTTGCGGGATGGACCGTGAGGATGCTTTGCTTTGTCTTGAACGGCACGCCACCAGCAAACTTCGCACCGGAGCGGATTTGGCTGCCATTTCGAGTTTAGGATTTCGCGGCGAGGCTCTGCCAAGTATCGCCAGCGTTTCGAGATTCCGCCTTGCCACACGACCACATGAGGTTGTTGTCGGAACCGAAATTGTGGTCAATGCCGGTCGGATTGTGCATGTTCGGGATTCCGGAACGGCCCCTGGAACCAGGATCGAGGTCCGTTCCCTTTTTTATAACCTTCCCGCTCGTCGCAAATTTTTGCGAACAGAACAGACCGAATCTGCACACCTCGAGCACGCTCTTCATCTACTCGCGCTCAGCCATCCGTCAGTTGCGTTTGCTTATATCAAAGACGGGAACCAATCTTTCCACTTGCCTGCCAAATCTTCGTTGCGAGATCGGATCAATGACCTCTACGGTCGGGATTTGGCTTCACGACTCCTGACCGTGGAATCTGCCTGGAACAACATCCGCATTTCCGGGCTTATTGGTAAACCAGGGCTCTCACGGGCCGACCGCTCCCTGCAAATTATCTTTGTCAACGGGCGTGCGGTTGAAGATGCCATCATTGCCCGTGCCCTACGGGAAGGATACCACACCGCATTGATGCGGGGTCAGCACCCGGTTACTTTTCTTCTAATCGAACTTGATCCCGCGACTGTGGATGTGAACGTCCACCCCGCAAAACGCGAAGTTCGCTTCCGCGATGGACGTGCGATCCATGAAGCGGTTGTGCGTACCGTGCGAGACGGCCTGGAATCTTACCGCGCCGGATGGGGGTCGGCATTTCAAGCTCCCAAAGAAGGTACTTCTGAAGTCCTGGACGGTTCGAATCGGTATGGTGAAAAGACTAACGGAACTAACGGAACGGACGAAGTGCGGGAGCTTATTCCTCCGCAGGAGCAGGTCTCTCTCCGTCGTGATTGGTCTGAGTTTGCTCCCCCCGCACAGGCCCCGCTGGAAAATGTTCCGCCAAAAACTCCACCCGCCGTAAAACCCTCTCCACCGGCCAAAGAACTCGATCCTCCACGGGCTGATGCCAGCCAATTTCGTGTTATTGGTGTGCTGGGAAAAACTTACATCCTCATGGAAAACAGCGGCGGGCTCGTTTTGGTTGACCAGCACGCCGCCCATGAGAGAATTCTTTTCGAACAGCTTCGGCGACGAATGGAACAGCAGGGTGTCCCCTCGCAACGACTTCTTCTTGCGCAGACTTTTCAGCTTCCCCCGCGCGACGCCGCGTGGCTGCGTGAAAACCTCGCTGGCCTACAAAAAATGGGTCTAGGCATTGAAGAATTCGGCACGGACGCATTTAAAATTGAGAGCCTTCCCCCTTTTCTCGGAGATGGCGATCCACTTCCACTGATTATGCGAGTTATTGATGAGTTACGCGGCCAGAGTTCAGCCACTTCAAAGGTGCGTCTTGGTGAGGAAGTCATTGCGCGTACTGTCTGCCGTCATGCTGTCAAAGCCAACGATCCACTCGGCCCGGATGAACTGATTCGGTTAATTGAAGAATTGCTCGATTGCGACTTACCGTATTGTTGTCCGCACGGTCGGCCTACCATGATACAGATTGCCTATGAGGAGATTGAAAAAAAATTTGGACGTCAGGCGCCGACGTTCGGTTTTTAGTTTTGGATGCTGTCTGTTGACAGTAGCGTTTCTTTCTGGCTGTTCCACCACGCCAGATTATGTCTATCATCCTTATCCCGGACGAACTGCAATGCTTGTCCATGGCAGAGCCATCGCCCCACCTAATGCGCCACGCGTGGTTCATGCCGCCATTGCCGCTGGAAATCGAATTGCCGGACGGCCCTATCGCTCGGGGGGAGGTCACCGATATGCGGAGGACGACGCATACGATTGTTCCGGCGCTGTTTCCTACGTCTTGGGCTCCATCGGCGCACTGCAACGTCCTCTTACCTCATCGCAGTTTCGCAGCTATGGTGCCCGTGGCTTCGGGCGATGGATAACGATTTATGCAAAGCGTGGCCATGTTTTTCTTGTTGTGGCGGGACTGAGGTTTGATACTGGCTGGGCTTCTGGCCCGCGTGGGCCACAATGGAGCACACGAAGCCGACCCGCTCGAGACTTTGTTCTGCGTCACCCGCCCGGGCTCTGAAGCAGAGAAGAAATGAATGATTCGCATTGCAATAGCTGACTAAGCGTGCGATAGGTTAATCGCAATACTCAAAACCGTCTGCACAGCTCATCCGAGCTGTGGCCGCTCCCCAATCACCTCCACAGTTAACATGTCTCTTCCTCCAAAAGAAGTTGAATCTGCAAAAATTGCCGGTATTTCAGAGTTGGCAGGTGTTGCCATAGGAGTCGGTATAGGGATGCTTATTGGGGGCAAATTCAGCCGATCAATGCGACAAGGAGCAGCGTTGGGGTTGCTTGCCGCAGGCGTTGCCTCGACAATGCCGTTTCTCATGCGTATTCTTGACCAACAGATTAACCACGACGGCAGCCGCCGTTCTATGCGTAACAAACTTGCCTCCATCCGCGAAGACTCAGGCTTTCAGAGTGAATCTGAAATTGACGCATTTGGAGATGTTCGCTGAAATAATAATGAACAAGCCTTTAATCGCCCGCATTCTGAGGTTCTTCATTTTGATGGTATTTTTACCGGCAGACCCGTTATGGCGGACTCCTGCGACCGGGGCGGAACCGGTTTCATTTACTGTGGGCCACTTTCAATTTGAGCGACCGGAGGGTTGGTTGTGGGTTAATCCATCTTCCCCTATGCGCAAAGCCGAGCTTACAGCCCCTTCCTCTGGCGAGGCATCCCGGCCGGAGGTCACCTTCTTTCATTTTGGCCCTGGCCAAGGCGGAGGGGCTGAGGCCAATATCGGAAGGTGGCTTGCCCAGTTTCAGGAAGCAGCCTCCGAAATTTCACCAGCCATCGAGACTGGTGTAGCAGGGAAGACGAAAGTGACGTTTGTGAAAGCTAAAGGCACTTTTTTAAGCGGCATGCCCGGCGGACCCTCCACTCCGAGACCCGGCTATGCGCTCTACGGGGCAATCCTTGAAAACGCCAAATATGGTGATGTGTTTGTCAAAATGACAGGACCAGCGGAAGCCGTTGCCAGCGCGGGCGAGGCGTTTGAGCGGATGATTAAAACCGCTGCTGCATCGCATACGGTGGATTGACCAAAAAACAACCCGAGGCTCCTCTAGACTTTTGGTTATTACTATGAACAGCCTTGGTTCTGAGAACATCCAGGGCGCAGCAGCAATCAGAGCGTTTTTCAAAAAAGACCCTTTGTTCAAGGCTTTTACGCTTCTGGCATTAGTCGCTTTGTTTGCTATCTGCGGTTTGGTCTGGGGAACCTTTCAGGTGATGGCATTTTTCAAGCCGTTCACCTCTGACACTCCTCTTCAGTTGCCCGTAAGTGAGCCCAGCCCCGACGAGTTGGCCGAAATTCAAAGTCGGATCAGGGATTTTCTCTCTGATAACACCGGGTCCATCCGCCAGCTCAGACTCTCCGCAAACGATCTCAACGCCCTTATCGCTGCCGCGCCGGGCTGGAACACCTTTCGTGGCCGACTTTATTTTACAATCATTAATAACCAACTCGCTGCCGAAGCCACATTTCCCCTCAGAGGCCTTCCTTTTGTTGAAGAAAGATATCTCAACGGGCATCTCGAACTCGGTCCAATCGTCATGAAAAAACGTTTCTCAGTCGGCTTTAAAGCGTTTAAAACCGGGGACCGAATTCTACCATCCTATCTTCTTGGGCCAATGAATCAGTTTATCTCGGTTTATATTGAGCGGCGCACTGGCGAAATGGGCGTTCTCCTCGGCGAGGCTGCGCACGTTGGCATAGATCAAGACGCACTGGTTATTGAAAGACACCGTGCGCAAAAAGTAGTGCCCAAAGGAGAGTAACCTCTTGAAGACAGCGGTAATCATTCCGGCCCGTTACGGCTCAACACGCTTTCCAGGCAAACCTCTTGTCTCTCTGGTCGGTAAACCGATCATCCAGCATGTTTGGGAACGTTGTCAGGCCGCAGACGGTGTTGATTCTGTGATTATTGCGACGGACGACATGCGCATTGCAGAGACGGTTTTTGCATTTGGGGCCGAGGTGGCCCTCACGTCCCCCCAGCATGCGACGGGAACAGACCGCGTCGCGGAGGTCGCTGCAAAACTCCGTGGCTTCGGGGTGGTCATTAACGTTCAAGGAGATGAACCTCTTATCCCTCCCGGGTTGATTTCGGCCCTGGCGTTGCGGTTGCGGGAGGATCGCGCCCTCCCGATGGCCACAGCAGCTGCTCCATTTGCGAGGGATGAGGATCCCGTCTCGCCAAACGTTGTCAAAGTCGTGTGTGACGCGCGCAACCGGGCACTTTATTTCTCAAGGAGCCTTATTCCATTCGAGCGGGAGCGTGTCTCAGGGCTTCGCCCGCTTCGCCACATAGGCATCTACGCTTTTCGCCGTGCCTTCTTGCTGAGGTTTGTCAAAATGCCCCGTCCAGCAATCGAGCGTGCCGAATCACTCGAGCAACTCCGCGCATTGCACGCAGGATCTTCGATTGGTGTTGTGCTAACAAAAAGCGTTCCGCCGGGAATCGACACTCCTGAAGATCTCGAGACTGTCGCCCGACTTATTAAAACACGTCGCAGAGTCTTGCGGACTGTACCTTCATAAGACCTTCTCTTTTTAATCGAGTGCAAGTTTTCTCTTGAACGTTTTTTTAAGCCAGTGGAATTTATCCTTCTTATGATCGTTACCACTGCTGCGCTTTATAAAATCGCCTACCGAAAGTTCGCCATCGGCGCGTACAATATCAACAATGCCGAACAAGCGGTTGGCTTATTCAGAGGTTGCCTTGACTCCAAGGCTCCGTTCATCATCCAGCTTTCGAAAGGTGCGCGCGCCTACACCCACAAAAAAATCATCGAGGCTATTATTCGCGCCTGCGACGAAATCTATCCTGAGGCAATCTTTGCGGTGCACCTCGATCATGGAGACGAAGAGACATGCTATGATTGCATTGATTCCGGTTTTTACAGCTCCGTGATGATTGATGCATCACATCATCCATTTGAGGAAAACGTGGCGATCACCAAGCGCGTTGTGGATCGCGCTCACGCAAAGGGTGTCAGTGTCGAAGCGGAACTCGGTATGCTCGGAGGAGTGGAAGAGGATATCGTTGTTGAAGAGGGGAATGCCTGCCTGACCAATCCTGACGAAGCGGCCGAGTTCATTCAGCGGACAGGATGTGATGCTCTGGCAGCCGCCATTGGCACCAGTCACGGGGCCTACAAATTTAAAGGGCGGCAGAGTCTTCATTTCAACGTTATTGAGGAGATCAACAAACGCATCCCCGGTATTCCCATCGTTATGCATGGCAGCTCAAGCGTTCCAGCAGAAGAGGTTTGCCGAATTAATGCCGCAGGTGGTCAGCTTGATCCTTCTGCTTGTGGGGTGGATGAGAACGAATATCTCCCGGCCGCCAAACTCGGTGTTACTAAGGTCAACATAGACACCGACGGCCGCCTTGTCTGGACTCGTGTGCACCGCGAATTTTTCCGCGACAAACCATCGGAATTTGATTTCCGCCCGCCAGGCAAAATTTTTATGAATGAGTATGCGGCATTTATTTCGCATAAAAACACCAAGCTCGGCTCGGCAGGGACACTCGACGAGGTTCGTAAAGGGTTGGGGAGTTAGCAGGGTGCGCGTTACCTGAGTGATCTCCTCACGGTTCGCGCCCGGTATCTACGGTATTTAATCTGAGTGGCAAATCATGTTGTTTGCTCTTGAATCTTTCGTGCTTGGGAAACTCGATGCCTCAGGGTCTGTGCCTTTTTTGTGTAGTGCCATAGCGGAATTAGGCCATGGTAAACCCGACCCAGCGCCGTGGATGGTGTTGCCATTCCTGATCCTGCTGCTGAGCATTGCTGCGATGCCGTTTCTCGCACCGCATTTTTGGGAACGACATTATCCCAAAGTAGCTTTGGGTTTGGCCTCGATCACATCGTGAATCTACATTTTCGGATTTCATGATGTGAACCGGCTCCAGCATTCACTGGTGGAATACGCAAGCTTCATTGTCTTGGTCGGATCCCTCTACGTTGTGGCCGGAGGTATTCATATCGGAGTCAAAGGTGAGGCCACTCCTTTGGTAAACTCTCTCTTCCTGGCTATAGGTGCCGTACTCTCCAACATTCTTGGTACGACCGGTGCCTCAATGCTCCTCATTAGGCCATGGATACGAATGAACCGTTATCGCATCACCGCATTTCATATTGTCTTTTTCATCTTTATCGTGAGCAATGTCGGCGGTTGCCTCACACCCATTGGCAATCCGCCGCTCTTCCTCGGGTTCCTCCGCGGAGTTCCCTTTTTTTGGACGCTTACTGCTTGTCTCCCCGCCTGGCTCCTGGAGAATTCTTTGCTCATCGGAATTTTTTATTTTTTAGACCAACGAAATTTTCTCAAAGCCCCGAAAGAAATTCGAGAGATGGAAACAGCAGAAGAAGAATTCCGAATTTCGGGTTTAAATAATGTTTTTCTCATAGCTGTGATCCTCGGTGCGGTATTTATCTCGCAACCTTTCTTTTTGCGAGAGACGATTATGATTATTGCGGCCTTGGCATCGTGGTTTCTTACCCCCAAAGAAATCCATCAACGGAATAAGTTTAACTTTCATCCAATAAAGGAAGTTGCCTGGCTGTTTTTTGGGATATTTCTCACGATGGTGCCAGCTCTCGATTATCTCGAACTGCATTCAGAACAGTTTGGTCTTGAAATTCCTATGCACTTCTTTTTTGCGACCGGGTTTCTTTCTTCGGTTTTAGATAATGCACCGACCTACTTGAGCATCGTCGCGGCGGACTTTGGCCATTTCCACCTACAACTCGATGACCGGGGAGATGTGAGCCGATTTGTGTCTGAGCAGGGGGACCATTTGCTCGCTATTTCTCTCGGCGCGGTTTTTTTCGGCGCAATGACCTATATCGGCAACGGCCCAAATTTTCTTGTCAAAAGCATTGCAGAAAACGCCAAGGTTAATTGCCCATCATTTTTTGGTTACATTTTCCGTTACTCGCTTCCTCACCTGCTACCCTCTCTGGTGCTGATTGCGGTGATATTTTTTTCGCCCTGGCGCATTTTCTGAGAGCTAACGGTTGCGCGAGGCTGGAAACGGTATATCGGAAGCGGAGTGATTTCAGCGCTGGCCATTCTGCTTATTTCTTCGCTGCTTGCGGTGCCGCTTCGGTCGCTTATCGGTCCGCGTGCCGGTTTGCTGCTCGCGCTGGCCCCGGCGGGGTTATTCTATCGCACTTTTAAGTCCTTACCCGAAATTTCAACTGGGGCTGTTTTTCTCGAAAAGACACCGTGGATTTCCTCGCTGGGTGTGGATCTTTCTTTTCGTCTAGATGGCCTGAGTCTGCTTTTCTTGCTGCTCATCTACGGAATCGGCGCGTTAGTTTTGATTTACAGCGTGGGTTATCTCAAAGACGATCCCTTGCAGGGGCGTTTTTTTGGGCTGGTGCTCTTTTTTCTGATCGCAATGGCCGGGCTGGTGGCGGCTGAAAATCTTATTCTTCTGTTTATCTTTTGGGAGCTGACCAGCGTGGCGTCCTACTTTTTAATCAGTCACTATCACACAGATGCGATGGCCCGGCGCTCTGCTCTCCGTGCTCTCTTGATTACCGGTTGCGGGGGCCTTGCTCTGCTCGCCGGCCTTATTTTGATAGGAATGCGATGTGGCACATTCTCGTTGACGGAGGTATTGCTGCAACGCGAGAACCTTGTTGGCGATCCGCGTTATCTGCTCATTCTGTTGCTTGTCCTGGCTGGAGCATTCACAAAATCAGCGCAGTTCCCATTCCATTTCTGGTTGCCGGGTGCCATGGCTGCGCCGGCTCCGGTAAGTGCGCTCCTCCATTCCGCCACGATGGTCAAGGCGGGTGTCTTTCTGTTGGCACGCCTTTTCCCCGCACTCGGTGGGACGCCGGAGTGGCATACAATTGTGACGGGATTTGGCGCCATTACGATGCTGATTGGTGCGGTTATTGCCTTTGCCCAGACTGACTTAAAGCGGCTGCTTGCTTACTCGACTGTCAGTTCACTGGGAACTCTCACGATGCTCACAGGGCTCGGGACTGTAGAAGCTCACAAAGCCATGGTTGTATTCCTTATCGTTCATGCTGCTTACAAAGCGGCGCTTTTTCTTGTTTCCGGGTCGGTGGATCATGCTGTTCACACAAGAGATGTTCGGCGGCTTGGTGGGTTGCTGCGGGAAATGCCTTTGAGCGCGACGGCGGCCATTATTTCGGGACTTTCCATGTGCGGTTTTCCACCAATGTTGGGGTTCCTCGGTAAAGAACTGATGTATGAGGCAAAACTTCAGGCACCACAAATTGCCGGCCTGGTGCTTTCCGCAGGTGTGGCTTCGAATATCCTTATTGTTGCCACGGCCACTGCGGCCGGACTGCGACCTTACTTGAGAACAAAACTTGACGATAACATCCACGGCCACGAAGTTTCCTGGACAATGTGGTTCGGACCACTTTTGCTTGCGACTCTCAGTATTATTTGGGGTAGTATGCCTCACCTTTTGCAGGAGAGTGTTATCCGACCGGCTATTGAGGCTGTTCGCGGGGAGCCGTTAAAAATAAAGTTAGCGCTTTGGCACGGGATTAATCCTGTGCTCGTTTTGAGTGTGTTAACACTGATTTTGGGCGCTGCTGTTTTTATGGTGATCAAGATTTTACGACGATTCCGTGAATGGCTCGGCGCACTGGTTAAAGGATGGAACGGCGACCGCACTTTTGATCTTTTATTTGATGGAACACTCGGAGCTGCCAGATATCTCACTAGGTTGAGCCAACACGGCTACCTGCGCGGTTACGTTGCGGTAATGATAGCCTTTACCGGAATGGCTCTTCTCTGGGCCGTATGGAAGGTGGAAGCTTGGCACTTCGCCTTTCAGTCACCAGACCTCTTTTTGTCTGCTCCACCTGCGCTGATTATTTTGATCCTTTTGATGTGCGGTTCGGCCATCTTTGCTGCTGTGGCTAAGAGTCGGCTTGCGGTTCTTTCCGGGTTTGGCGTGGTTGGCTTCGGCATCGCCCTCCTATTTTCATGGCATGGGGCGCCGGATTTGGCTCTCACCCAATTTTTTGTCGAGACAATTCTTCTTATCCTCATGCTTCTCGTTATTGGGCATTTGCCTCGATTCCAAGAGGGAAGGGGGATGCGCCTTCGTGATCTGATGCTCAGCGTGGGTGTTGGTTTGCTCTTTGCGATTGTCACCCTTCACTCTTTCTGGGTTCACACAAATGATTCGATTTCCTCTTTCTACTTGGAGAATGCTCCCGTCGCAAAGGGCAACAACGTGGTGAACGTGATTCTTGTTGACTTCCGGGCCCTCGACACGATGGGAGAGATCATTGTTTTGGCGGTGGCGGCTCTTGGGGCGTCGGCTGTCTTACGCGGCAGTCCGGGGCGGAGTGAAACCGGAGCTGGAAGGAGATATCAGTTGTCCTTCAAGAAAGTCATCTCCCAACGCAAACCGGGCTTTAAGGAAACTCTTTCGTAGGAGAGGAGCGCTCAAAATGAATTCCATTCCACTTTCTATTATTTCTAGACTGCTTTTTCCGTTACAACTGACTCTTTCAATCATTCTCCTTTTTCGCGGGCATAACTTACCTGGGGGTGGGTTCATCGGGGGTTTGCTCGCGGCATCGGCATTTGCCCTCGTTGGGTTTGCAAATGGATCCGCGCGGATGAAGACTTTTCTTCTTTTCGCTCCCTCTGTGTGGATAGGGACGGGTATGCTTCTGGCTTTGCTTGCGGGTCTGATGCCGGTGCTTATGGGAGAGGCTTTTTTCAAAGGCCTCTGGCATTACGGAATCATTCCGACCATTGTGGCGGGTGACGTCAAACCGGGCACACCAATGCTTTTTGACATCGGGGTTTATCTGCTCGTCGTGGGTATCGCATCCCACCTCGTGCTTTTGTTCGAATCTAAAGGGGGAGACTAGTGGAAATTTGGACCGTTTTGCTCATTGGCGTTTTATTTGGCGTCTCTTTTTATTTTCTTCTCTCACGCAACTTGGTGCGCGTTCTCCTTGGATTATTGCTCTTTGGGCAAGGAGTAAATCTCTTAATTTTCACCTCCGCAGGTTTGACGACTGGGCACGCGCCTATTTTGGATGGCAGTGGCAACACCCCACAGCCGGTGGCTGATCCACTCCCGCAGGCTTTAATTTTGACTGCTATCGTCATAGGTCTTGGCATGATTGGTTTTTCACTTGCGCTTTTTCGCAAGGCCCGCGAGCAGGCGGGAGCGGTTGATCTTGACCAGCTCAAGGAGGATTAATGTCAAACCTTCTCGCATTTCCCATTGTTATTCCCTTTTTCTGCGCGGCACTTAACATCCTCGTTAAAAATGGGATATTCCGGCGCGTTCTCGCTGTTGTTGGCACAGCGGCAACGCTTGCAGTTTCCATCGCCCTTCTTACCGCTGTGGAGGCTTCCGGGGTGGTGGTTCTAAATGCCGGTGGCTGGGCAGCACCATTTGGCATTGTGCTAGTGGCTGATCGTCTCACTGCCTTGATGGTTGCGATCTCGGCATGTGTCGGTTTTTGTTCGGCCATTTTTTCACTTGGCGATGTTGGTAGTGCTGCTAATCGCGCCGGTTTCTACACCTTTTTTCACATCCTGTTGGGGGGTGTGTATGGAGCCTTTCTTTCGGGTGATTTGTTTAACATTTTTGTTTGGTTTGAGGTAATGCTTGTTTCCTCATTTGTGCTGATTTCTTCCGGGGGCTCGAAAGCACAAATCGGTGGTGGCATGAAATACGTGACACTCAACTTCATTTCGTCTGGCCTGTTTCTGACAGGCATCGGTCTGCTTTACGGAAAGGCCGGCACTTTGAACCTAGCGGACCTGGCCCTAAAGCTTGCCTCACCCGCAGACCGGGAGACGATGCTTCCTGCAGCGATGCTTATCTTTACCGCTTTTGGAATCAAAGCTGGTCTTTTCCCTCTCTACTCCTGGTTGCCCGCCTCCTACCACAACCCGCTGCCAACGGTGTCAGCTGTGTTTGCTGGTTTGCTCACCAAGGTGGGAGTATACGCGCTCATCCGTATTTTTACTCTTGTGTTTCCTCTGGAGGGCACGCGAATGGCCGATCTGCTTTTGATTCTCTCTCTGTTAACCATGCTTTTTGGCGTTTTTGGGGCGGCCACTCAGATGGATGCCCGCCGTATTCTTTCATTCCATATCATCAGCCAGATCGGTTACATGACAGCTGGCCTGGCCATGGGTGGTCTTGGTGGCCTGCTGTCCTCGATCTTCTACACCATCCATCATATTGCGGTTAAAACGAATCTCTTTTTCGTGGCTGGTATTCTCGAGCATACCTCGGGGAGTGGTGTAATCGGACGAATTGGAGGTTATTGGAAAACGCGCCCGCTGTTTTCTTTTCTTTTCATCGTGCCTGCTTTTTCCCTTGCAGGTTTACCTCCTTTATCCGGATTTTGGGCGAAACTTCTGGTGCTGAAGTCGGCTCTCTCTTTGGGCTTTGCCGTAACAGCCGTTATCGCGTTATTCGTCGGTGTCTATACCCTTTTTTCCATGATAAAAATCTGGAATGAAGCGTTCTTAAAGGCCCCACCAACCGGAGACCACCCAACCCGACGAATTCCCTTGGTTTTTTTCATACCCGTAATGTTGCTGGCAACGCTCACTCTTTTCTTCAGCCTTATTCCGCAAGGGCTCCTCAGCTTTGCCGAAGCTGCAGCCGCTCAGCTGATTAACCCCACCGAATACATCAACGCCGTGCTATTCCTCAGCAGATGAAGCGACGCATCAGATTCCTGAAGCTCCTGCAGTTTGTTCTTTTTTATGTGAAAGAATTTTTTATTTGCAACATTCGCGTTGCCAAAGACGTCCTGTCAACTAATCCCGCTATTCGACCCGGCTTTGTGGTGGTCCCCCTTCGCGAACTAGGAGATCTCGAAATTCTCGCTCTCGCGAACCTAATTTCGATGACGCCCGGCACCCTAACGATTGACATTTCTGCGGACAAAAAGAAGATTTTCATCCACAGTATGTATGTAGATGATCCCGAAAAATTGCGGCGTGAGGTGAAAAATCAGCTCGAAGCACGGATAGTCGAAATTGTCGGACGTACGAGCAAATGAATACCGGAGACTTGCGTGCTCTTCTTACTGCATTGACTTCCCTACCCGAACGGCGTCGCCGCGAAGTAAGAATTCCGCTTGCCGTCGCAACTGCTGTAATGAGTGTAAAAGAGGACGTCCTTTCTTCCAATCGGCCTGTCAACGTTTCTTTAGCCGGATGCTCTGGTGCTCCTCAGTTGACAAAATGGCAACCGACTTCAGATGTTGTTCCCGATTCTTTTCCAACAGATTATCCCAAACCTCCGCCACATAACCCGCCAAAGCCCGCACCCAATCGAGCGGAACGTCTTTACTCTCTAAGACAACGCGTCTTGACGTGCACGACCTGTCCTCACCTTGTGGCAACACGTAACAACGTTGTTTTTGGCGTGGGTAATCCCGAAGCTGAATTAATGTTTGTGGGAGAGGCACCAGGTGCCGAT
Source organism: uncultured Chthoniobacterales bacterium (assembly GCA_937924445.1). Taxonomy (GTDB): domain Bacteria; phylum Verrucomicrobiota; class Verrucomicrobiia; order Chthoniobacterales; family CALDSX01; genus CALDSX01. Next base: position 14,999 of record CALDSX010000083.1, on the reverse strand, counting down.
GAAGACATTCAGGGGGAACCTTTTGTCGGAGCAGCGGGTAAGCTCCTCACCAAAATTATCGAAGCCATGGCATTGAATCGCGAAAAGGTCTATATCGCTAACGTACTCAAATGCCGACCTGATATGCCGCCTGGAAGCTCAGGGAACCGTCCTCCGCGCAGAGATGAAATGGCATCTTGTCTTCCGCATCTGCTCGAACAAATCCGCATCATCGCTCCCAAGTGCATAGTTGCTCTCGGCTCAACAGCCGTCTGCGGATTGTTCGGCCTCTCAGAGATAAAAATGAGTGTCGCCAGAGGGAAATGGAAACTGCTAGATCTCGATATTGGGGATCAAGGCTCCGTGCCTGTCATGGTAACGTATCATCCAGCATATCTACTTCGCAACCAGACTCTCTCTGAAAAACGTAAAGTATGGGATGACATGCTCGCCGTCCTCAATCATCTCGGCCATCCGATTACCGAACGTCAACGATCCTTCTTCCTCTCGCCAGGACGTTGACTTAATTTTCGACACCAATAAAATTAAACCAGTGTCCACGCCTCAAACCACCCAGCCGCAGATAGCACGTCAAAATGCAGAGACGTCGCTTAGGAAGGTGTTTGCTCAGTTTTCCACCCCCCTGTGCGAAATTGAAGATCGTATATCCGCCTCTGTAATAGAATTTGAACCAGAATTGCGTGATCTGGTCGCATACATCGTTGGCAGCCAAGGCAAGCGTCTTAGACCTGCACTCGCACTACTTGCGGCAAAAGCCACTGGCGACATTCTTCCAGCCCATCAGGATCTTGCGGTTATCATTGAACTTATTCACCTCGCCACCCTGGTTCACGACGATATCATGGACGGCGCAACTGTACGGCGCGGTCGTCCCACCATCAACACACAATGGGGCAACGCCATCTCCGTTCTCCTTGGCGATGCGCTATTTGCACATGCCCTCATGTTATCTACAAACTTCGATGATCGAGAAGTGACCCGTCACATCGCCCAAGCGGCAAATCAGGTTTGCACCGGAGAAATTATTCAAACCCGCCGACGTTTTGATCTCAACCTCGGGCTTTCTGAGTACTTCCGAATTATTGAAATGAAAACAGCCACTCTTTTCGAGGCAGCAACCCGCCTAGCGGCACATCTCAATTCAAAGTCCGGGCCACCTATCGAGGCCCTCGGCTCTTACGGGAGCAAGCTTGGCACTGCTTACCAAATCTACGACGATTGTCTCGACCTCGTTGGCGACGAAAACTCCGCTCTTAAATCTCTTGGCACAGATTTTGCCAAAGGTAAATTAACCCTTCCTCTGCTCATTGCCTTGAAGGAAGCACCATCGGATCTCCGCAAAAATATTGGAGATCTTATTTTGAAAGCCAATCCGGACGATTCCGCAGAAGTGCGTGATCTCATATCCACGACCGGCGCTCTCTCAGCAGCCGCCTTAGCAGGGATTCGTTTCGTTTCCGAAGCCATCGAGACCTTGGCTGTCTTGCCCGATTCCGCAGAAAAGAGCCATCTCCTTACCGTTGCTGAATCCATTCAACTTCTCCTTTCCGGTTTTGCCCCCGAAAATCTTGCCTCCGGAGGCCAGGTTGCCAAAGCTGCATAGCAACACAAAAGTGCCTTATCCAAGTGCACTGCAATGACGCGCCAACATTACTCCGAGTTTTGCCCTCAAAGTGAATCGCTTGATATCGATTGCGCTGATCTCGGTCATTCTGACAACGACAAATGCGGTTTTTGGCACTGACATCCCCGCTCTTTTGTCGCGGATGAGTGTCGAAGAAAAAATTGGCCAACTCTCGATGCTCAGTGCAGGTCGCGATGTGACAGGGCCTATACTAAGCGCCGACGCCGAAGAAAAAATCCGCAAAGGCTTGGCTGGTAGCCTGCTCAACTCCTATGGCTCTGCGGAGAACAAAAAATTTCAACTGATCGCACTGGAACAGTCTCCACACAAAATTCCTCTTCTTTTCGCTTTCGATGTCATCCACGGGCATCGCACTATCTTTCCTACAAACCTCGGTTTGGCTTGCTCTTGGGATTTGGATTTAATCCAACGCACCGCGCACCGAGCGGCGATCGAAGCACGTGAAGACGGTCTGCACTGGACTTTTGCCCCGATGGTCGACATTTGTCGCGATCCCCGCTGGGGACGAGTGGCTGAAAGCGCTGGCGAAGACACCTTCCTTGGCGCTTGCGTCGCCGAGGCAAGTGTTTGCGGTTTCCAAGGTTCTGCCGGAACGGACGGACTTCGGCAACCCGGTCGTCTTCTCGCTACTGCCAAGCACTTTGCTCTTTACGGGGCCCCCGACGGAGGGCGTGACTATAACTCTGTTGAAATCTCTCGTCACCGTATGTTCAATGAGTATCTCGAACCCTATCGTGCCTGCGTCAATGCAGGTGTAGGTGCAGTGATGACGTCTTTTAACGAAATTGAAGGGATCCCAGCAACAGGAAACCGCTGGCTTCTTCGTGATTTACTCCGTAATCAGTGGGGATTCCGTGGCCTAGTGGTCAGCGATTACACAGCCATTGCGGAACTAGTAACGCACGGCATCACCGACTCGGCTGGCGCCGCACGTATGGCCATCGAGGCAGGAGTCGATGTCGAGATGGTCAGCGAGACTTATGTTAACCACTTGCCTGCTCTTGCGAAACAAGACAAACAAATCGGTCGATCTATTGAAGAAGCTTGTCGTCGCATCCTTTTCGTCAAAGAGCAACTCGGTCTTTTTGATAACCCCATTGGAACAATCTCAAAAACATCCGGTCTTGACCGTTCTCTCGCCCTAGAGGCCGCTCGAAAAGCTATTGTGCTCCTTAAAAACGACCACGCCGTCCTGCCACTCTCCCCCAATGAACGCATCCTCTTCGTTGGCCCTTTTCTCTATGACAGATTTCATCAGCTCGGCCCTTGGCGGGCCGCCGGAGATCCAAATCTTACAGTAAGCGTTGCAGATGCTCTCTCATCGCGTTCTTCCAACTCTCTTTTAAGTTCTGGAGCTTATTTAGTCGGCGAGAGTGGACAACAGGATAACACCCATCTACCCGATGCCGATGCAATGATCAAAGAGGCAGTGACACATTCCGTCGATTGCGACAAAATTGTGTTGCTGCTCGGCGAATCTTCTCATGAAAGCGGCGAAGGAGCTAGCAAAACAGATATCCGCCTTCCCGCCCCGCAGCGACGACTGCTTTGCGCGCTGTCTGCCACCGGCAAACCACTCATTCTTGTTCTTATTTCAGGACGACCGTTTGCACTCTCTGAAGAGGAGCCGCTCGCTTCTGCCATTATCGCTGCGTGGTTTGGAGGACACTTGGCGGGGCAGGCTATCGTTGATATCCTTTTCGGGGATGCTGAGCCGCAGGGCCGACTGGCCATATCGTTTCCGCGTTCTGTCGGACAAATTCCAGTCTTCTACAACCACAAACCGACAGGCCGTCCGCCGAGTTCGGATAATCGTTACACCTCGCGCTACATCGATTCTCCTAACGATCCGCTCTATCCATTCGGCTTTGGACTAAGCTACTCACAGGTCGTTTATTCACCCACAACTGCTGATTCGTCCGGATTTACCGCCGAAGGCTCTCTGCGTGTCGCCGCAACTCTTTCCAACATCGGAAAGAGACCAGTTGTTGAAACCGCTCAACTCTACATTCGCGACGTTGTGGCCAGTGTTACGCGGCCCGTCAAAGAGTTAAAAGGATGGCGGCAGATTCCACTTCAACCCGGCGAAACAAAACGGATCGAATTCGAAATCACAGAACCGATGCTACGCTTCTACGATGCCGAGTTAAAATTTCGAAGCGAACCAGGCCTCTTTCGCGCGTGGATCTCTCCAAACAGCTGCATCGATACCGGTGCAGCGGAATTTAGTCTGCACTAAGACGCTTTTACGGCAATATTCTCGGTTTCTGCTTGTCTGAGCTTCGTTTCGGAGTCTGCACTATATCAGGGTATGTCTCGATAACCTCCCTGCGTTGAAAAATAGGATCAGCGATCAAATAATTATAAATCGGTGCGGGCAGCCGATGTCGTGCTTCACGCAGAAAATCTGCAAATTGCTCTTTTTCTTTATACCCACCCTGCTCGCTCAGCGACGCAGCTGCAGCAGCGATGAGAAAACGGCCTCCGTCGGCATCCACTTCATTTGCACTCTCAATGGCAGGACCTCGGGTCGCCGCATGCAGCTCAAGCCGAGTCAGTTCCAGCTTTAACTCAACCAAAAACGCCAACGTAGCTGAATCGCTTCGTAGAAGGCTTTCGGTATATTTTTCCTCAGCCTCCAAATTTCTCCCCATGAGACGGAGCGCATCTCCCCAGAGATGAAGGATAGAGGCGTTTGTGGGGTCCGCAAGATGTGCTTGTTCAAAATGAGACAAAACACGGTCCGTCTGCCCCAGACGGTTGGCCGCACGCATGAGTAAAAGAGCATTCTCTGCCACATTCACGTTTTTGTTGTTTGCAGCCAAAATAAACTCGTCCGCTTCCTCCGGGATCCTCAGACGCTCACCAAGAAGGCTGATCTCCTTTAAAACACCCGGAAGATCAGGGTATAATTGGTGGATTTCCTTGAACTTTTTGAATGCTTCAAATACATTTCCTTTAGCCAAAGAAAAATAGGCGGAGTTTACCATCGTTGCCGCCTCTTTCTTGTCTTGAGAATCAGGTTTCTCTGGAATTTGATTTGTTGGACGAGACGAATTTACTCGGTTTAGTCTATGCTCGGTTCTCGCCATGAAATAAGTGAGCGCCACCGCAAATCCAAGAGCAAGAAGGAAGGAGGAAACAATAAACCACGGTTGGGATGTGAGTTTGGACTCTTCCGTTTTTTTTGAAAAAGGCGAGCTTTGGCGGCCACGCCTCCTGCGGCGGCCACGAGACCTTCCAGCAACGGCTCGTGCAACGTTGGATTTGGATGCCTCTCCTAAACTCGAAGGAATTGAGTTTGATCGAGGGTTCTCCCAGCCCTGGGCTGCGGTTTCAGCAGTTGAGTTCTCTGAATCCTCTCTTACTTGATGCGGATCGGGCTGAGCATTTGACATGTCGTTCTCGAAATATGGGTAAATTTAGCCTCATTTTATTGCGAAACTCCTTTCATGCAAGAAAGACTGCCCTTGTGTCGCACCGTGCTTTCTTTCACGGTCGCTAAAACGGAGTTGCGATACGCTTCGGTTTCCAGTTTTTGATCCTCACAGTTTCCTCAGAGCATCCGGCGAAATAGATTTCTGAAAGTTATGCAAGAAATAAGATTACCTTGAAATGAGTTGATTTTTACAATGCCAATACTGCCAAGCCTTCCGCTAAAAAGGCAACGTCTCCGGTTTTTTTAGGTGGCCCCGGTCGTCAAGCTACCAAATGCCCATCCCAATGCTCGAAGCCTCCTCACGGGCAGGCCAACGGCATAAAAAGGAGGGCATGCCATAGGGGTCACACAAACGAGGAGACTCAAAGAATCATTTTTTCCATCCTCGTCTCTGTGCGTCATCGCGAGAGGAGCAATCCTACAACCTATTTCGGGTGTTGAGGTGCAGCTCAGAGCACTTTGCGCACCTGGTTGCAAGAAGGGAGAGCTTTTTGTCGCGAGCTTGTTTAGGAAACAAGCAAAAAGGCTGCCTTTTCAAGGAATGCCACCTTTTTCAGGGCGCTTTCAAGAAATGATTTTTGACAGATGGTCTAAAGCCACGGGGGCGCGGGCCTTGTGAATTATCTGATTTATGCTGAACATCTTTTTGTTTCCATTTATTGAAAATTATTGGTGTGGATCGGAGCAAAATTAATTTAGACAACCCTTTTTTGTTTGATTCGACAGTTCCTTTTCCGGTAGCTTGACATCATGTCCCGGCAGCTTTCGATTTTCGTCTTCGCTTTTACGGCAGTTTTTTTCTTAGCGTTTTTTGTTTGGCCGGTGGCGTTAACCTTACGCGGGGCTTTTTTTGATGTAGACGGGCGATTTACTGTTGCTTTTGTGGCCGAGATTTTCAGGAACCCGATCTATCTCGATGGCTTGATGAACTCTTTCTACATGGCCATTGGGAGCACTGGACTTTCGTTTGCGATAGCCATGCCGCTGGCGTTTGTTTCGGACCGGTTTGATTTTCCGGGTAAAGCACTTTTTGGGGGCTTAGTTTTGGTGCCGATGATTCTTCCACCTTTTGTGGGGGCGATTGGAGTGAAGCAGATGCTCGGGCAAGCCGGGGCCCTCAATGCTTTTCTTGGACAGATTGGTCTGATGGATCCGACACAGCCAGTGGATTGGTTGGGGCAGGGGCGTTTTTGGGGTGTTGTAGTCCTCAACGCGCTTCATTTGTATCCGATCCTATATCTTAACATTTTGGCGGCGCTTGCCAACGTGGATCCGGCGATGGAGGAGGCAGCGACCAACCTTGGCTGCACAGGGTTTAGGAGGTTTTTCCGGGTCACACTTCCACTGATCATGCCAGGAGTATTTGCCGGTGGTGTGATTGTTTTTATTTGGGCTTTTACGGAATTGGGTGTTCCGCTGATGTTTGATTACAATCGTGTGACCAGTGTGCAGATTTTTCATGGGATAAAAGACATCGGTGGCAATCCGTTTCCTTACGCTTTGGTGGCAGTTTTAATGGTATTTTCCGCGTCGCTTTACCTTCTGACCAAAGTTGGTTTTGGGCGGTCGTCTCATGCAATGATAGCCAAAGCCAACACTGCAGGCGGGCCGCGCCAGGCCGGCCCTGTAACAGCAGCGGTCTGCGTTATTGTCTTTGCCGGAGTGACATTTTTTGCCGTGCTGCCGCACATTGGGGTGATTTTGGTTGCGTTTTCGGAAGACTGGTATGGCAGCGTCCTGCCTTCGGGATTTACGCTGGGGCATTTTGAGGCGGCACTTGGGCATCCGCTCACCGTGCCGTCCATTGGCAACAGCCTAAAATACGCTGGACTGGCCACTTTTTTGGACGTGGTGCTTGGTATTCTGATTGCCTACGTGGTCGTGCGAAGCAATTTGCCGGGTCGAAATCTTCTTGACGCTTTGGCGATGCTGCCACTTGCGGTTCCCGGGCTTGTTTTAGCATTTGGTTATCTCGCGATGACACAACCTGGTGAGTTCTTCGGGTTCCTCAACCCCGCAGTGGATCCTACCTTGCTACTGGTTATTGCCTATTCCGTGCGACGTCTGCCATACGTTGTTCGGTCGGCGGCGGCCGGGTATCAGCAGACCAGCGTAAGCCTTGAGGAGGCAGCGCAAAACCTCGGTGCGCCCCCGGTTAAAGCCCTTTTGCGAGTGACAATGCCATTGATTGCCGCGAACTTAATCGCCGGCGGGCTGTTGGCTTTTTCTTTCGCAATGTTGGAAGTGTCAGATTCCCTTTTATTGGCTCAGAAACAGGTGGACTTTCCGATCACGAAGGCAATCTACGAACTGTTTCAACTTCTGGGCGAGGGGCGGTTTATCGCGTCGGCGCTCGGCGTTTGGGCCATGATGTTTTTGGCGGTCACAATCCTCAGCGCAAATTCTTTCCTTGGCAAAAAACTCGGTGCAATTTTCCGTGTCTGAGGACCACTCATTATTGCGTGTGATATGGGGCGCAGACTGTCTGACACGTTGGTTGTTGTCCATTACCATTATCGGCCTGGTGGTGTTCGACGTGTGATCGAAACGGCTCTGCCCGCGTTGGTTTCGAGATGGGGGATCGAGCGTATTAACCTTTTCTCAGGTGAAACGCCGGATGCTGAATGGCTCGCATACCTTAGAGAACGAATTTGCCCGGGAACCACGCAAGTGTTCGTCGAGCCGACGGCTGGGTATCTGGCGGAGTTTTGCGGCAAAAATATAGACCCCAAAGTTGTTTTGCGGAAACTTCGAGAGAGCATCCGGGAAGCCTTACACAATGCAAGAGCTGTGTGGGCACATAATCTCGGGCTGGGTCGCAACATTCTTTTGGCTGAAGCTTTGCGGAAGGAGGCTGCCCTGGCGCACGTGCCGGTGCTGGCACATCATCATGATTTTTTCTTTGACGGGCGGTGGGGGCGCTGGGTTGAATTTGAGTGGGCGGGTTTTGGGACGATGGAAGAAGCTCTTGCAGCTCTTTTTTTGCAGGGATGTCAGGGCTTGGACGTTGCCGTGAATCGTGCAGACGCGGCATTTCTGTCGTCGCCAGAGGAGGGTGCCGTGTGCGAGTGGATTCCGAATCCTGTTGTGTCAGAGCCAATCCTGGCGGCAGAGGATCTTGCGAGAGTCCGGGGTTGGTTTCAGCATTTTGCGTCCTCTGAGAAGCAAGTGCCGGTATGGGTTTTGCCATCCCGAATTTTGAGGAGAAAAAACATTCTAGAGGCCGTTCTTCTTTACCGGGTTTTTAATAGAGAAGGGCTGTTGGTCATCACTGGAGGAGCAAGTTCAAAAGATGAGCAGGCCTACGCACAGGGCATCGCGAATCTGGCACGTGAGAACGGGTGGCGTGTGATTTTCAATGCGCTGAGCAGACCCGGTGCTCCAACAGTTTGGGAGGCTATTCAGGCGGCGGACGCGTTGGTTTTGACTTCTCTTCGAGAAGGTTTTGGATTGACACTGGTCGAGGGGGCAATGAGCAGGCGCCCACAGCTTGTCAGGTGCAAAGGCGTGCCGATCGCTGATTTAACTGATTTGGGACTACGAGGGTTACATTTTTACCATGATGTTGTCGTGCCAAAAGTGTTATTCGACGCTGACAAGGAAATGAAGCGTGTCGAAATGGCGTTTACGGTGTGGAGATCTTCTCTACCCGTCGAAATAAGGCAAGAGATCGAGTATCCTCCGGCCAGAGAATCGGCCTTGTTCAGTTGCATGACGCTTGAAGGACAGTTCGAGGTGCTGTCGCACGCCGAGGATGAGGTGCGAAAAACGGTAAAAGATGCAAACCCAGAAATTGTAAGTGCGATTAACTGTTTGAATAAGGTCTCATGGCTGGAGAGCTTCGGCCGGAGGGTTTTCTCAATCGAGATGTTTGCGGAGCGGCTCATCGAGAAACTAACCAACGCGGAGCGTTGTTACCATAATCGAATTCCGTGGACTAGGCTGAAAGAGCGTATTCGGTTTGAGCGAGCCGAGCCAAGGAATTTTTGCCCTCTCGAGACCTGAAAAATCTTCGCAGATTCTAAGATATAGCTAGACTAATAGCGCAAAGCACGGCGAAAAAGATTATCTAATCGAAGAAACCCATTGAGATTCCGTGATGAACCTTAGTGGAGGTGAAAATACAGCGCGAGCATTTCGTTAGACATTAGGAGAGGGCAGAATATGGGCGGACAAATAGCGCTAGGCACCTCCTGTTTTTAGGAGGTAGGCGCAGGGCGTTATGGAGACAGCTGATGGAGTCATTCGATTGATGGGCGTTTTGGCGCGTCAAGGTCGTATTGATGTCGCAGAACTTCTACTGTTCATCAATTGCGTTGCTTGGTTAATTTTTGAGTTCGAGAAGTTGCCCCACCCACACAGATATAGCTAGGCTCTCTTAGCTCGTAAGGTTGAGTAGCGAAAAATGTACAAAAGTGCACTGCAGTCTTTGGGCCTATTGAGATAAAATTGGCAAAAACAAAATATTTTTATTGACATAATTCCAATTTTTTCTTAAAACTCGAAAAGTGCTCAACGTCAAAGTTCGACATTCGTCGAGTTTTGCATCCCCCCCAACTAACCTTAACGCTATCCGTTACATAGAACAATGAGGCATAATAATTCCCTACTATTCCGCTCCTTTTTAGTAGTATTCCGCTGCATCACAGGAATGGCTTTTGCTTTCTCCTTACATTACTCTCAGCCCCTTTTAGCGCAAACGCCCCTGCCTACCGTTGAATTAATCGCCACCGATGACGACACCGGCGAATCATGGCCGGAACGGGGTGCCTTTATGTTGCGTAGAAGTAATTCGAACGGAAATCTCACTGTTAGATTTGACATGACTGGCACCGCCACCCTTGGTGCTGACTACCAACTGATCGGTGCGCTGCGCATGACCGAGAACGCAACTCCTATATCTCCCCCCGGTGGCTGGTTTGCACCGAACACCAAAAATGGATTTATAATTTTTCAAGATGGAGTTCAGGAATTGGTAATTGAGGCTTCTCCCAGTGTCGATTCAATCTTAGAGCCTGTGGAAACAATAACGATGAATTTGCAGCCAAGTACTGCTTTCACAATACCCACAGGAAAAGGCCAGGCAACCATCCAACTCTGGGATGCCTCGAAGCCCAGTCGCGAAGGGGCTGTTCGCTTCCTTTGCCAAGCCGGATTCGGCCCCGGCATCTCAACCTACAATGGGGCAGAGGTGGATGATATCACCTTGGTGCAGCAACTTGGTTTTTCTGGGTGGATTGATTGGCAAATGTCTATTCCTACACGCAAACATCTGCCCATAACCGAAGCCTATATTACGTGGCGTAAGTTGACAGAACCTAATGGATTTTACGGCACGGATGAGAATTCTGTAGGGTGGTTCACTGCCGTCCTTGGATACAATTCCCCGGAAAATCGTAGTCGACCTGTGGCACGGGGGGATTATGATGCGCTTCGTCAACGAATGGCATGGGCATTAAGTCAAATCTTCGTTGTCGGTAGCAGAGAATTCGCTCTCAAACGTGAAGCTCCGCAGCACTACTACGACGAGGTGTTGTTGAAAAATGCTTTCGGTAATTATCGAGACATCTTAAGAGATCTCACATATCACCCGGCCATGGGTTATTACCTGAGTCATCTGAAAAACAAGAGAAAAACCACCGATGCAGACGGTAATGTTTTAACTCAGCCAGACGAAAATTTTGCACGGGAAATTCTCCAACTGTTCTCCATAGGCGTTTATCAATTGGATCTCTTCGGAAATGTGATTTCTGTAAACGGAAGGCGCGAAACCTACACAAACGATAACATCACAGAATTTGCCCGGGTCTTTACAGGGTTGACGTATGGCAATGCAACCACTTTTGATACATCCATCTCAAATTACACGCAGTTCATGAAGCCGATGGACTATGAGATTCTTTATAATAGACGGCGGGATTATCATGACACGGAAGCAAAAACATTGCTTCGGGATCGCACTGCATGGGGAAGCTGGAATCTTCCTGAAACAACTCCGACAACTACTGGAAATGCAACGCACACAGATATAGAGAGGGCTCTTGACAATATTGTTTCGCACCAGAATGTTGGCCCGTATCTCGGCAGGATTCTTATTCAGCGTTTTACAACTTCTAACCCCAGCAGGAATTACATTGCCGCAGTAGCATCGAAATTTAATAACAATGGAGCTGGTGTGAGGGGAGATTTTAAAGCTGTTTTGCGTGAGATCTTACTTCATCCGGAGGCACGGAACTGGTGGCCAAGTTCTCAGGAGCATTACGGATGCCTAAGGGAACCGATGCTTCGTTTAGTTCACTATCTCCGTACCTTCAGGGTTAAACCGCCAAGTAGTGGAAACACGGCCGGGTATTTGCGGTTGCCTGATTATATCTATGTTATCGGGCAGGAGCCTATGCGCGCACCAAGTGTTTTCAATTTCTACCGACCTGATTTTGTGCCGCCTGCCGCAGAGATGTTACTTTTCGATTCCAATAATGATGGAATTCCTGATCCGCTTACTGGTCCTGAGTTTCAAATTTCCAGTGATATGTTTTTAATTCGAACACTGAATAATTTCGGACTAATGGCTGATAGAGGTGTGGGCCGGTTCGGAGGACCCACAACACTTGATCTAAGCACTGAGTATCAGCTTTCGGAAGATCCTGATCTCTTAGTTCGCCATTTGGACTTGCGTCTCTGTGCCGGCCGTCTAGGGCATCGTGAAAGAAAAATCATTGCAGACGGTTTACGAACAATTCCGACGCAGGGCGCAATTAAAACTATGGCGGAAATGCGAGTCTTAATGGCCTTGAGCCTCATAAACGCCACATCCGAATTCAATATCTCAAAATAACCTTACTCTCAAAAAACTGATCATGAATAAAAAAACTTCCCCCACAGATAGTATTTGCAGTTCAATGTCCCGGCGCGATTTTCTCGTCTCGTCCGGATGCGCGGCGATGAGTTCTATACCCGCTCTGTCGACCTTATTAAATCTAGGCTTGATCTCCGGCGCTTCCGCTCAGACGCAAACGGATTACAAAGCACTCGTCTGCGTGTTTTTACTTGGAGGGTCCGACTCGTACAACATTTTGACCCCGTCTCCCAATTCAGATGCGTATTCGAAATATGTGCAGTCGCGCGGGGGGCTTCATACCACTGGGCAAGGAGCGCTAGCCCTCCCGGCCAACCAGCTCATACCTCTTAACCACTCGTCAGGTCACTCCGGTATTCCGTTAGCTTTACACTATCGCCTCCCGCGGCTGGCAGCAATGTTTGGAAATAATCTCGCGCTTCTTCCTCCAGGGAGCCCAGCAGAAATTCCCGTGCGGGCATCAATAATTGCCAACGTAGGTACACTCTTACGAGAGGGAACCAATAGCAGTAATTTCCAAAATCCAGGTTTCACTCCTTACGGCCTCTTTTCTCACAGCGATCAAATACTGCAATGGCAGACAACTTTGCGGGATAGTCGTGAAGCGACGGGGTGGGCCGGACTTATGATGGATCTTTACCATTCGAATTCATCAGTTCCATGGGCAGCAAACATTGCAATGGGTCTTGTCAATGAGTGGCAGACAGGTGACAGCACTCCAAGTGGTGGCCAAGGTAGCAGACCGTTTGTTCTTAACGGAAACAGTGTCGAGGTGCTGCAGAGTAATCAGTCCAACTATGGTGGACGTTATCCGATTCATTTCCAAAATGTGGCTAACCAGCTTTTCAGCCCTGAGCTTCGTCAAGGCAAGAATGGGATATTTAGTCGTGTTTTTCATGATATGGTCAGCACATCTGTCCAAAGGGCTCGTTTGTTGAAGAGCGTTATCGATGAGGCGCAATCTGACACAAAAATCACGACTATTCGGACGATATTCAATGGTATTGCGGGCCCTCTCTCTCTGCAGCTAAAAAATGTGGCTGAACTTATGGTTCTGCGAGATAAAATTGATGGAACCATGTCGCGACAGACTTTCTACACTACTCTTTCAGGCTGGGATCACCATGATGAAGTTATTAATAAAATGGATAGCCCGGGCTTCCTGCAAGAATTGGATGTAGCAATTTTCACCTTCTTCCGGGCCCTGAAAGCGGTTGGACTTCACAACAAGGTTACGTTATTCACAGCTTCTGATTTTGGCCGCACTCTACGCTCCAATAATCGTGGCTCTGACCATGCGTGGGGGGGAAACATGTTTGTCGTTGGAGGCTCCGTCATAGGTGGCAAAGTTTTCGGTTCTTACCCTCAAGATCTTGCAAACCTTAACAATCTTGAGGCGGGAACACCTGGCCACGGACGAATTATACCAACCACTAGTGTGGATCAATATTTCGCGACGATGGCGCGATGGATGGGCATCTCCCAAAATCAGTTGACTGACCTCTTCCCGAGCTTAGAAAGCTTTAATTCGAAGACCCTAGGTTTTTTATAAAATTATCCCCTGCATACAAATATATTAGCCGTAGTTCTAAAATTACCGAAATTTGTTTGAACCCCAATAGAATGGGCAGATGGGGAACATTTTTGAGTTCGCCGAGTTCACCCAGAGGGTAAAAGCCAAATGAATTTCGGTTTGAGTGCGGCTGGGATCGTATTGAGGTGAAAGCCTCTGGTGTGCGGAGCGACGCCCTACAGGCGGTTTACGGCTTGGAGCCACCATCTGAAGTGAGTAGGCATCGTGGAGGATTTGGTGAGGAAATAAATTGACGCAGCCTTTCTCATGCTGCTGGTCACGCCACTTCATGTGGAGGCACTTCTAGACAGACATCTTTTCAACTAGAGGAAGTTACTTCAATAGGGAGAGCGCAAACCCCTTTGGAGTGTGCCGACTGGTCCGCAGCAGCTCAGGAAATTGGATCGCCGACCCTATATCGAGACATCGCAACGGCGCGATGTTGAATTATAGAACAATGATTTTTAAAATATATCAATGGCTGCTTGTCATATGTTTCGATGTGATGACATCAGGTTCGAGAGTCGGCATAGGCATAGGAGAGGGCAATTTACTGAAGGCTCTGCAGGGAGGAGATGGTAGAAAGTAGCGCCCCTTTTTCGCTTGCCACTTTCTATTGGGGCCGAAGATCCAAGCACGTGGCCCTTCAAAGCATCTTCGCGGATCTTAGACGAAATGTTTAAGGCTGACGTCTGTTTAAGTTTACTAGATGAGATTATGGCCTTCCGCGTGGACGGTTTGCGATGTATTCACCATTTTAAGCATTTTTCAGGACGAATAGAGTGGGTGTGTTGTTACAAGCATTAAATAAAACTGGGTATTTGTGCTCGGTTGTGCCAAGGATTTGCGGTTCATCCGGGAAGTTCATGTTTAGACGCCTGTTAGCACGGCTTTAGATTCATGAAGGCTGTAAAGTTTCAAGATGAAGAATGTCTCATCGCGGAAACCATAAGCTTTGTGCTTGAGAGTCTTGATTTTGTTGTTGATACCCTCAAGCTTTCCAGTCGAAATCCTGTGTTTGGCGAAGTTCAAGATTCCCGTGATGTGAGTCTGGAGTGTTTTCGCCATACTGATCATCTGGGAGATGCCGCTCTGGATGGCCCTTTTGCACCAAGAGAGCAAATGTTTCTGCATGAGTCCTCTTGTGGGCTGGTCGTAGAGTGCGCGGAGGTCCTCTTTGAGGTAGTAGGCGACCGAAAGTGGTTCGTTAAATCTCAGGGCCTCTGCAAGATCTTGCGCCCGATCTTCGGGGACGTTTTCAGCCCCGGCCAAAAGCAGGTAGCGTGTGCCTTTGAGGTATTTTCGACCAAGGATGTCGGCCTCGCGCTGGAGGCCACGGCGCAGCTCATCGATCTTCTCGTTGACCAACTTGATCACATGAAAATGGTCGAACACCACATCAACCTTGGGCAGGTGCTTGAGAATAGCGGCCCAGTAGGCTGCCGACATGTCGCAGGCCACGGCCTGCACCTTCGCACGACTCTTG
>CALDSX010000082.1 GCA_937924445.1 uncultured Chthoniobacterales bacterium | reverse complement strand
CGGCAACCGCTACCTCCGCTGCCTTTTAGTCCAAGCCTCGCAATATTTGCTCGGGCATTTCGGTCCGGACTGCGACCTGCGCCGCTACGAACTCAAGCTGGCGGCACGCGGCGGCAAAGCAGCTAAGAAAAAAGCCGTCATGTCCGTGGCACGCAAACTGGCCGTCGTCATGCTTACCCTCTGGCAGAAGCAAAGCGACTATGAGCCTTTGCGCCAAATGCAGGCCCAAGCTGCCTGAAAAACCAAACGCCTTTCCACAGTGAACAACACAATTCGATTTTCCAGGATGACTGCGGACCTCCTGCGGCACCACGAGTGCGACCATAAGATCGCAGCATCCTGACTCTTCTTTCCCAACGATGAAACCGGAATCCCTCTTGCACCGAGACCATCACAGTGTCTCACCTCAGAGTGCGTATGGAAGCACGATTCCGTTGTTCCTGCGCCACACCAGAAACAACAAACCCAGAAAGTGCGAAATGAATTTCGATTTTTAAGTTGACTACCTTCTCATGGAAGCAGGACGCGGGCCACGGAATTAGGAAAAATATTTTTACCAACGAATACCATTCACTCCATACGACAAGTGCCAAAGGCATTGTGTCTTGCGAATAACGAGAAGGTTTTCTCAATCAATAACACCTCCAAACCTCGTGCGTTATGAAGGAATGCTTGTGATGAAGAAATGCTTTATGAGTTAGACCAATCCTTTCATCCTCAATAAAGCAAACGAGTTTGCTACGG
Source organism: uncultured Chthoniobacterales bacterium (assembly GCA_937924445.1). Classification (GTDB taxonomy): domain Bacteria; phylum Verrucomicrobiota; class Verrucomicrobiia; order Chthoniobacterales; family CALDSX01; genus CALDSX01. The sequence goes on along the minus strand of CALDSX010000082.1, from coordinate 3,735 downwards.
CAAAAAGCATTTTCTAAATCTGTCAATTCAATAGATTGACACTCAAAGCCGATTTTGTTTGCTATTATGAGAGACAAATTTTTTTAAATCAAAAATTCGCTTTACTTTTCTTGACCGCTTTGCAAACATAATTTGTTCCTCAACCTATTTAATTTATCCATGTCTAAAGTACTTCTCGTATTGTCGGCCCTTCTTGGTATCGGCGCGGCCGGTATCGGTTATCTGAACAAACAACGCGCTGATCAATTAGCCATTGATCTCTCCAGCTCCAAAGAGTCAGAGGCAAAGCTCAAAGGTGAGCTTGCTTCCAAAGAGAAGCTCCTTACAGAGACGGAGGATAAACTCAAAGTAACTGAACAGGAAAAAGAAGAAGTTTCCCGCAATCTTCAAGCTGCGAAAAACGAGGTGAAATCCCTTTCCGACCAAATTGCCTCGGTTAAAAATCAAATTGCTGAAAAAGATCAAAAAATCAATGATCTCACAAGTACCATTGAAAAAATGAAGGAGGCTCAAACCGCAGATGCCGAAGCTGAAAAGAGTGAAGACAATGTTGCGGCAGAGATCGAGACCCTCAAAACTGAGAAAGCTGAACTCCAACAACTGAATCAATCTCTCACCGCCAAACTCGAGCAGGCTGAAGCCCAGATTAAGTCTCTTGCGGAAGCGGAAAGAGCCCGCCAAGAGGGTATTATGCGCAAAAGTCTCGAAGGGCGTGTGCTCGCCGTCAATTCTGCATGGGGATTTGTGGTTATCAGTATTGGTGATCGTCAAAGAGTTGTGCAGGGAACGGAATTGCTCGTCCGTCGTGGCTCTACAATGATCGGCAAAGTCCGCGTTACTTCGGTCGAGCCAAGCCAATCTATTGCTGATATTCTTCAAGACAGCATGATGCCTGGTCTTCAGGTCCAGCCAGGCGATCTGGTGATCTTCCCAGGTTCCTAACGATGTTCTTGCATCACATCAATCGAGCCTTTCCCCTCAGTCACGCCCACTTGTCATTGATCTGTATGTCAAATGTTTTTTGGGTTCCTATGAGGATTCTTCTCATTGCCCTCTGCGCGTTTGCGCTTTGTTCTTGTGCGTCCAAAGCGGATGCATCACGCCAAGGTTCAAGCGCTGGACGGCGTGAACTCCCTTGGAACACCCCTCAATCATGGGAGGGCATGGGGCCACTTGGCGGATATGCCGAGATGATGAGCAGCAGGTGATACAAAAATTTCCACCCCATTGGCAGGAATTTCCAGACTGGCCCCCAACAGAACTTTCAAGCTTTTTAATTGACGCCATTTTGCCTGATTGTCTCAAGGCTGAGAATGGTTCATTAGCTTCCCTTCTTGAAGTCAAAGAACAAGTGGCCACCCGGCTGATTGTCTATGGAACACTTGCACCGGGCATGGAAAACTCCGATCAACTGGCCGACCTCCAAGGGCGCTGGTTCGAAGCACGCGTCCCAGGTAGGATTGACCGCAACAACCGCTACCCGTTTTTCTATCCTGGAACAGAGCTCTGCCACGCTCTGCTTTTTGAATCAGAGGCATTGAATTCGCGCTGGAGCGATTTGGATCGTTTTGAGGGCTCCGAATACCGCCGTATCTGGTGGCCTGTGTTGGTCAACGAAAAATGGACCCTCGCCAATCTATATGCCGCAAGGCTATCTTAATGAGTTATCCCGCACAGGGTATCGTTTGAGGGGGCAATTCGCTATATAGACCATCCGAAATCTTAATACTGAACGGTTTGCCTCGGTCTTTTTGCAGGAAAAAAATGAAATGTGTTGAATAAATCCCTGATTCCTGCGTCTAAACTAGTAACTCCGAGTCTCTTTATGCAAACCAACATCGCCTCAAAAATCGTCAAACATCTCATAGCGGCATCGGCTCTCTTGATACTGACGCAAGCAACAACCTTCGCTGGTGGTGGCAGAATTTACTATGAATTCGATAACGGCCGTGCTGCTGCCGGACCGCGATCTCGCATTTGCTCTGTTCCTCCTCCCGTCTTCGTATGCCCACCCCCTCGCGTGCCGGTCTATCACTGCACACCATACTACGTGCCTCCGCGGGTTGTTTATTCACCTGCAATTATCTATCACGCCCCATACCATCCAGTCTACCAAAGTCCACGTTACTACTACTACAGGGGCTCATGCGGATACGGCAGTGGGGTCTATATCTCCCTTGGCCTTTTTCGCTGATGTCATCTCGCAAAATGATACCTCAGCAAAGACTTGTTCAGCGAGATGTTCTGAGAACAGAGGCTGTTACAAAAGCACTTGAAATCTCTCAAGATACCTCGAGCGAACATCTTCATCTGCTGGGATTCTGCGGCGGATTTCCGCCGGGCAGCCTCATCTGGATCGCGAACTTTGACGCTGGAACTTTCACCACACCCTCTGCTCTAAGAGTTCCACAGCGCACCGAAGAATCCGCCGACTGAGCCAACACTAGCCGACCGGGCCAGATGAGAGGCATTTTCAGAGAGAGCTGAGAGGATTAATTCAAAACGAACTAGGTAAACGGGCCATGTTCGAGATCAGCAAAAACTATGCGAGTGCCGTCAAAAAATGCGCACTCATTGCCTCTCCCGGCATAAAAGCCGGTGAAACGTTGGTCTTGCCGCAGATACTAGAGTTGTTTCATAGTTTCTGAAACGCCCTCTACGAATTGATCTCGCAAGCTTTGAGAAGCGTTTGTGAAAAAATGATTGGCAAACGGCGGGTTACTCAAACACAAACTTTAACCCCCCCTCTTTTTGCCTAAAGCACAAACGCTTTAACAAAGCTCTCGGGTGCGTCTCCTTTTGCCCCGGAAACAGTGCTGGATCTCGCAAAAAGTGCACTCAACCATACATCTCGTGCATTCTCTCACGAGCGCCTGTGGTTCATCCGGAAAGTTTCGTCCAATGTAACTGCTCAGGTAGCCGCCCGCCTTGGGGTGGCTACCTGTGAGTGAATGGTGGGGCGCACGCACCCGGCGCGTGGGCGAGACTCACGAGGTGTTGACCGCTGGCACGAAGGGGGTGCCGAAGAACACGCGCTGCAACGCATCTAAGGCGTTGAAGCCGTTCTTGCGTGCCGTGGAGACATAGCCGCGGATGCGGCAGAAGTTCACGAGTGCCTCGATACTGCGAAAGGTGCCGGAGATCTTCTGCCGCAGCTTTATCATCCGCAGATCTCTTTCCGACTGGTTGTTGTCGAAGGGCACGGCGAAGTCGCGCATGAAGGCGAGGATTTCATTGGGGTGGTCGCGGAAGCGGTCGAGCAGATTGCGGGCATTGCTCTGCTGGCGGCGGCCCCTGCGTTTCGGGCCGTGAAGTGCTGCGACTGGGTTTTGCGCGTAGCCCGCCCGAACGATCTGTTCGTAGCCCTTGAGGAACCGCTCTTGGTCGGCGGGCGGCAGGGCGTGCAGGCTGGCCGCGCTTGCGGTGGCGACCGCCTCCTTGATCGTCGAGAGGTGCTCGATCATGTCCTTGGTCCAGGTCTGATTTTGCTCCTCCCACAGGAAGGTCAGCTCGCGTAGCAGATGGCTGTTACACAGGGCATGGTCGCAGTCGTAATCGAAATACGACTTCCAGAAGTCGTGGACCGCACGACCTCGGTACTCGGAGAGGATGCCAGATGCGGAACCTGCACCCATCCGGGAATGAGAAAGCGGGTGTTGTTGGTCAGCCGTTGCAGGTTGCGTTCGCGTGTGGAACGGTCCCAGCCGAGGAAGGCGTCGCGGGCGGCGCATTTCC
>CALDSX010000081.1 GCA_937924445.1 uncultured Chthoniobacterales bacterium | reverse complement strand
GGCACTCGTGGACTTCTGCCGCATCCGCGGCTACGTCTCCACGGCACGCAAGAACGGCCTCAACGCTTTGGAGGCGTTGCAGCGCGTGTTCTTCGGCACCCCCTTCGTGCCAGCGGTCAACACCTCGTGAGTCTCGCCCACGCGTCGAGTGGGTGCACCCCGCCATTCACTCACAGGTGGCCGCCCCAAGGCGGGCGGCTACCTGAGCAGTTACATTTTGGCAAAATTAACACCATTCCCGCAGCTTAAGAATTTTGAACTTCTGATGTCAGGAGAGAGTTTTTTAAATCGATTTCGTCAGTTTTTCGACTTTTGGTTTGATAACAGCGCGGTTGTAGGGGTGGAAGGGGTTACGGCGATAGAAGTCATGGTGATATTTCTCGGCCGGATAGAAGACGGAGGCCTCGGTTATTTCGGTCACAATGGGGTTTTTGAATTTCGCCTGGGCGGCTGTTTTTGAGGTCAGAGCTTCACTCCGTTGCTTTTCGTCCAGAGAAATGATGATGGAACGATATTGAGTTCCAACGTCGGCACCCTGACGGTTCAAAGTCGTGGGGTCATGTGTTTCCCAAAAGAGATCCAGAAGCTGACGATAAGATATTTTCGTAGGATCAAACTCGACAAGAATTACTTCTGCATGGCCGGTTTTTCCGGAGCAGACATCTTCATATGTTGGGTTTTCAAAGTGGCCTCCGGCGTAACCTGGCGTGACAGACAAAACGCCATTTGCGAGGCGAAAAACTGCTTCAGTGCACCAGAAGCAGCCTCCGCCGAAGATCGCTTTTTGTGTTGCGGAATTACCTTTCATAGGGAGCGTTTGTGAAAAAACTAAGGGAATGCTTGAGAGACAAATTACCGTAAAAATAATAATAAAATAATGGAAGCGAGGCATCGGGAAGCAAGTGTGGCCTGAAAAGTTTTGCTGAAAATATTACGAAATCCGTATGCGATTGGAGACAGCATTAATATTCAGGGCCAAATCGAGAAAGAAGACTTCCGATGGGCAAGGCTCGCGTCCTTTTAGAAGACCGCCTGTCTGAGCCGCGAGAAAGTGGTTTTGGAGGGCTGTAACGGAGGATTTTCACGATGAACACCTTTTATGGCGATCATGGTGATATCGTCGTGTTGCTGGGTATTGGAGCAGAAGCGCTTAACTTCAGAGCCAATTGTCTCCACGATTTGTTCGGCTGGTTTTGCGCGATTTTGTGTAAAGAGTTCAATAAGGCGATTTACCCCGAATTCCTCTCCATCACGGTTGAGAGCCTCGGTGATGCCGTCTGTAAACAAAAGGAGAGCTTCGTCGTCGCAAAGGCGAATTTGTAAATTGACAGTGACGCGGTCGAAGACATCGCCGCGATCAATTCCCAGAGCCATGCCTGAAGGATCCAGCCGGGTCACCTTGCCTGACGCATCGCAGAGGACCGGGGCATCGTGACCAGCACGAGCAATTGTCAGTTCACGCGTGCGGTGGTCGAGAACCATGTAGAGCATGCTGATGAACATATCCTCGCGAATGTCTGGGTATAGTTGACGATTCACCCTGCGCAAAACATCTGCGGCAGAGGGATTGCCTGGAGCATAACTTCGCAGAACGCTGCGGCACATAGCCATGATCAACGCAGCCGGGAATCCCTTGCCTGACACATCAGCCACTGCGATTCCGAGCAGGTGGTTGCCTACGGTGATAAAGTCAAGATAATCGCCACTGACCTGGCGGGCTGGAATGTTGATACTGCCAAAATCATAGCCGGGGATCGTAGGTGGATGCTCCGGCAGCAGAATTCGCTGGATGTCCCGCGCGAGGTCAAGGTCGTTCTCCATGCGGCGCTTTTCTTGGGCTTCCCCGAACATGCCCATGGCGTGCAGGGCAAAGGCAGCTTGTTCGCTGATAGATTTGAATACTGCGAAGTCGCCAGCAACAAACGGCGTGGCCCCAGGTATTGTTGCCACAGCGAGCACGCCAAGCCGGTTCCCCGCGTAGATTAAGGGGGCGATCATTACCTGCTCAGGTTCTCGACCAGGTGGAATGGGAAATTCGCCCCCTGGCATCTCTTCGCGTCTGCCAAAAAACGGCTGGCCACTTTGGTAAACTATACCCAAAGGCCCTTCTCCCGCATTAAGTGGGCGAAGACGAATCTCACGGTCAATAACAAAATCGGCACCCGGATCCGAACCAAAGAATGCTGGAGGAAGTGGTGAAAGAATAGGACTGCGTGGGGTGACAAATCCAGGCTTAAGGATTTTTCCGCCCTTTTCGGCGATGTAAAGCATCCCACCACTGGCATCGGATATGCGTACGACACCTTCGACAATTTGCCGGTGTAAATCTGTAGCCCGAATGTCATCTTTGAGCACCTCACCAAGCTCATGAGAAAAATCGAGAAGGCGTTTTTCTTCCCGCAAAAGGTCGCTCCGATCTTGGAGCAAAGCCGAGATGCGTTGTTGTTGGCGAAAAATGATTGCCAGGCAAACGGTAAGACTTGCCACAAGGACAGCGGCAAAAAATAATGCGGGAAATGAATCCGGAAAATTCATGCAAACGACTCTCTCAATATCCGCATGAATGGCATCGCCACGGAGGTCATTTTTTGGAATCTGCAAGGTCTTGTCTTATAAAATCAAGCACGTCCTTGAATTTTGCAAAATTTTCTGGACTTGCCCGCACGAGAGCTTCATGGGCTTCGAGGGAAGTGCGAGTTGTCTCTCCATGCCGGTCGCTGGATACCTCCGTGCAACATGGAATTTCTGGCAGAGGAGTCTGATCGGCAGAAGGTTTATCCTGAATTTCCAAAATATGGTCGAGGCCAAGACCGCGAAGTAAGGATTGATTTTTCTCATTCGCACCGAGGATCCTGACATGTCCACCTCCGGACTCTTTGAGAGTTAATGCGGTTCCGGCCAAAGTGCCCATAAAAGTGGAATCCATGGAAGTGCAACAACTCAGATCGACCGAAAAATTTTTAAATCCTCTTCGAACCATCTCCCGTGTGAATTGGCGAAGAGCGGGGCTGTTTGAGACGCTTCCTTTTCCGTCTACCCGGACGACCGCGATGTCATCTAGCACCCCGACGAGAATGGTTCCCTGAGAATTCACAGTCGCCAATAAGAGCGGGCTAGAAAAAAATTTGAAGGACTACTTGTCGGCAAACGTTTAATAAGCCTCTCTTGACAACCTATTTATCGCCAAAGAAAGGACTGAGTTGAGGCAACGATTCGACCGTTTTCAATGATCATTGCACGCCAAGCAATCACTCGCCCATCGTTAAGATAATCGTCACCAACGATAGCAAAATCAGTCTTGTGACTGCCTTTTGCGTTTGGGTACTCTGCGGCTAGGACCTGGACGTGAGACCCGAGGTTGGCTTGGCGATATTCAAAGCGAACGGTCACCGAAGCATCGCGAGTAGCCCTCCAAAAGAAGGAGTAATAGTTTCCCTGCTTCTGGCGAAAATCCTCCGGAGTGATGGCTCCTCGAAGTAGTCGTTTTTTCTCGAAGTCGAGATAAGAGTTGCCGACTCGATTTCGAGAGTTGCTGCGCCGGGTTTCCGAAGTTTGATCATAGGTCTGCGTTATTGTCTTTCGAAAAGAAAAAGCCGGGTCGGATTGAAAGGGGAAACTTGTCGGTTTGGCGTAGGAAGTGGCAGAGGAACCTTGCGCTGCAGTGAGAGAACTGGAGGCGTGGCTGAAGGCCATGGCAACAGCGAAGGTGAGAATCTGAGACTTTTTCATAAACACGAAAACAAAGCCTCTAGAAGGCATCGTGTCAATGAAATATAGTAAATAGAATAGGACTGAGATTTCGTTTAGCCTTTTGAATGAATTCGCCTTTCCTACTTTGAAATAAAATCTCGCTCGTTTGTTCATTGCTTTACAAGAAGCATTACAATGGGTCATGACTCGTTTTAACGTTCGGTAAATTCTCCGCATCTCATGGACTTTTTTTTGAGTTCCGAAATGTGAGCAGAGAGATTGTTCGGATGAGGGGAAGAGGATCTCTTCGGTCAAGCTGGAGGAGGATCTCCGATTGTCTCGTGAGAGAAATTTGTTGCCGTAGATGTCGTGTTGCCCCAGGATATCCAATGCTCAGCCCTAGATTGAACCTGGCAAAAGCGTGTAGACGGAAGGCAACATACTGGTTTGTCAGCTGTATGATTGCTCTCCTAGCGATGGTGGCCAGCACACCTGACGTTGCAGCCGCAAAGAGGAGGAAAAAATTCAAAAAGCCTGCTTCCTTCGTATTTAACCCCAGCGATTACTTGACGATTGAAAGTGTGGCCGATCAATATGGCCTCAGCAGATCTGTTTCGGCAGGAGGGAGTTTCAAGTTAGCGGGCGCGGCTGGAACAATCTTCGGTCGTTCAGGAAAACAATTAATTTATGTAAACAACACCTTGATGAATTTAATTCGCCCGGTTGTCTCTCATCAAGGACGGATTTATCTCTCAAAAATTGACACTGCCGTTGTGGTTGACCCTCTCCTTCGCCCAAGCGCTGTGAGGGCATTGGGAAGGGTGACAACTGTTGTGGTGGATGCAGGGCATGGAGGTCACGACAGTGGAGCGCGAAGCAGATTCGGCATGGAAAAGCATTTCACACTGGACACTGCCCAGCGGCTTGCAAAGCATCTTCGCTCTGCCGGATATAAAGTGATCATGACTCGCACGGCCGATACCTTTGTCCCACTCGCAACTCGGGCAGAAATGGGTGCGCGTCAGAAAAATGCCATTTTTGTTAGTCTGCATTACAACAAAGGGCGAGTAGTTTCCAACGGTGTTGAGACCTATGCGCTGACCCCTAAAGATGTTACCACCCGGGAATCATCAGCCCTCCTTTCCGAAGCGTATCGTGGGAACAAAACAGACGGAGCAAACGTTCTACTCGCCGCAAAAGTTCATTCTCGTATGGCTACCGCCACTGGCGCAACCGACCGTGGGGTGAAATTTCAGCGCTTTCACGTGCTGCGGCAAAATGCCATCCCATCTGTGTTGGTCGAGGGTGGATTTCTCAGTCACAACAACGAAGGGCGTTCGATTGCCGAGGCCAAATACCGGGAAACTCTCGCCCGCGCAATTGCCCTTGGAATCAAGGACTATTCCGAGGTCATGGTCCATGGCACACGGTTCCGACAAGTTTCAAATGAAAACCGGCGCAATAAACTCTTTGGCATGACTTTGAATAGCCCGTAAAGAGAACACAAACGAGAACCCAAACCACCTGGCCGATTTTAAGGAGAGTCGCAGAGTGGCGTCCGCAAAAGCATTGCAAATCTGAAAAGCAACGAGGTCGCCATAAGGCCGAGGGCTAGACACAGCCCCAACCATATTCCACATGCACCCCAGCCGAGTGTAAAGACCAGGAACCAGCCAAGCGGCAGGGCCACAATCCAGTAACAAACAAACGTAGCCACTGCGGCAAAGCGCACGTCACCCAAACCGCGTAGCCCCCCTGCGGCTGTCGGTTGCAGGTCGTCAAAATTTGGAAAAAACCGGCTACCAACAACATCGCTTCAGCGATTAAGAGAACTTCTGTATCCGTAACAAAAAGTCCAGCAATTGCTTTACCGAAAAAGATAAATTCTACAGCGGGAAGTGTCATGCACAAGATTTCGCCACGAAAGCACCGGCAGCAACTTTGCAAATAGCTTTCCATCTGCGGGAACTATCTAGGCCACCTACTCTCACCCCAAGCGCGGAGGCGATTCCTGTCGGCACCATGATAGTCAGACTTGCGCAGGAGACCGCGATTTGATGCGCGGCAAGAGCCTCCGCACTCACCCAGCCAACCATCACTCCAGAAAAAGTAAATGCACCCGCCTCAGCAACCAAATGCACACCGAGAGGCAGCCCCAAACCCAACAAAGCCGTCGCAAAGGGCCTGTTAAAGCCAGAATTCCAAGAACTGGGCAAATATGGGCGAAGGAAAAGATCCCTTGAGATAACAGCAAAAACTCCTGCTGCAGCTAGCATCCTCGCCAAAAGTGTGGCAACACCAGCTCCCGTTAGCCCAAGCCCCGGAGTGACCGGACTGCCAAAAATAAACACCCTGTTCAATACCGCATTCAGAGCGACCGAACCTAACGTCAGGTAAAAGACCGGCCATGGACGGTAAAGTGCGTCCGCAAAATTTTTTACGCATACGGAGAGAAACGCAAACGGTAACGAAAGCGCGCAGAGCAAAAAAAGTAGTCCCTGGCTTCCTTGATGACCTCCATTGGCTGTCCGAGTTTTTCGAAAAAAAAGAAAACAAGCCACACGCACACGCCAGGGCTGCGCCGCCCACTCCCGAAAGCCACACAGCGCACCGAAGAACCTCACCAGCTGCTTTGCGATCCCCTGCTCTCGCATTTCTTGCCACCATCACACTCACGCATCCGAGAAATCCGATACCAAACAACAGAGGGATAAACAAAAGATTTGAGGCAAGTGAACAAGCAGCAAGTGGCACGACGCCGAGGTGTCCAACCATCATCGAGTTCACCACCCCCATAAGCATCTGCGCGCAATTGCCCGCAATCATGGGTGTAGCGAGTTTCATCGTGCGTGAAAATTCAAGAGCGAATATTTCGGGAGGAGTCTTCTCTTTTGCGCAAGCTGGAGGTTTTGAACTGTTCATTGAAGCGAGGTGTGCGCATTTGCTTTGAGGCGACAAATGGCGAGTGTGCGAGAGAGAGGCTAATCTTCGTCGAGATCGGTTCGCTTATATAGCCTCCGGTAGGTGCGAGGACTCATGCCGTGTCTGGCATCAAAGACCCTTCGGAAGTAGCCCGGATCTTCAAAACCGCAAAGCCTGGAGATTTCTCCGATGCGCCTGGCACTCTCTCTGAGTAAACCACGCGCCACACGAAGTTGCTGCTCATGAATTGCTTCTGTTATAGTTTGTCCATACACCCGTTTAAAGACGCGTCCCATGTGGTCAGGGTCCACATCAAGCTCTGCCGCCAGCACAGATGTTGCCAAACCTTCCAAAGCATGTTGGCGAATATAGGCAAGCACCCTGCCAGCAAGTCGAAGCGCCGACGGTTTTACCAACGGATCGAGCGCATAAGCCGCTTCTCGAAGAATAGTAAATAACGCCAGTGACTGCTCCGCTGTATCCACCCAACCTTCTTCCTGTGCCTCGATAAAAGAATGAAAAAGCGTCGCCAAGCGTTCCGGTCTTTGTGGGGTCGAAACTTTAGCGATCCGCATAATTGTCCCCTCCCCTATCTTAGGCGGCTGGTCAAACTGTATCCAATAGTAAGAGCCGTCGGATTGCTCAGCCCCATGGACCCAGCCTGGAGAGAGAATGACGGTTTTTCCTGTCGGCACACTGATTTGTGCACCCGACGTTTCGATGTGCAATCCCCCCGCTCTTACAAAGATCAACTCATATCGCGTGAGTTTTCTTGAAGGAGGTAATTCGGCCTTTTTTGGAGAGTAAAAGCCGGCCTGGGCGGAGAGGGCAGGCAACGGCAGGCAAAAGTTAAAATTTGTATCCATTTAGTCAGATCAGAGTTTACATGAAACGCACCCAGATTAATCTCTCATCGTAGGAATAAATTTCGAACAAGCAGAAAAAACCTCACTTTGCTTTGCCAGTTCAGCTTTGACCTGCTGTCGAGGCAAGCTAACTTGGCTGTGTTTATTTTGCGAATCCGCCATGTTATTTGAGACGTCCACCGCCGAGCTGTACGATTACTATGTTTTGGGAAACTATGCTGGTTTTCCGTTGAACCTCACCCGGGGACGCGGTAGCCGCGTGTACGATGAAGAGGGTCGGGAATACCTCGATTTTTGCACAGGGCTTGCTGTTTGTTCGCTTGGACATTCTCATCCGAAACTCGTTGAGGCCCTCCGCGAACAGGCCGAGGAACTTATTCATGTCTCGAATCTTTATAGAAATCGAAATCAGGCATTAGCCGCGAAACGACTCGTCGAAGTAGTGGGCACCCCGGGGCGTGTTTTTTTTTCCAATAGCGGGGCGGAGTCAAATGAAGCTGCCATCAAATTGGCACGCAAATTCTTTTGGGTCACCCGTCCTAATGTTGAAGAGGCCGACGCCGTCCCCGAGGTCATATCCTTTAGCACGTCCTTTCACGGGCGGACGCTCGCGGGTATCGCAGCCACAGGACAGGACAAAGTGAAACTCGGTTTTGGGCCCATGCCCGTTGGTTTTCGACATGTAACGTTCAATGACAGTGAGGCGGCTCGTTCTGCTGTGAACGCTCAGACAGCAGCTTTTCTTGTTGAGCCGATTCAGGGTGAGGGCGGAATTCATGTCGCCACACCACAATTTCTCCGCACGCTTGCTGATCTGTGCAAAGAGCATAATCTCCTGCTCATTTTTGACGAGGTGCAGTGCGGGCTCGGCCGCGCCGGAGATTGGTGTTGTTGGAAGGCGCTAGGTGTTCCAGAAATTCAGCCGGACGTTGTCACCTGGGCGAAAGGGATTGGTGGCGGGTTTCCTGTAGGAGCAGTTTGGATTTCAGACCGCCGGGTCCGCAGTGGCGATCACGGAGAAATAGCTCTGCACGCCTTGCTCGGTCCAGGCTCTCACGGCACAACTTACGGGGGAGCTCCCTTGACCACAGCAGTTGTTCTGGCAGTCCTGCAAGCTATAGATGAGGAGGGCTTGCTAACAAACGTTACTCAACGGAGCCAACAGGCGATGACTCTCCTTAAACGCCTGAACAGCCCTCTAATCCATGAGGTTCGCGGCGTCGGCCTGATGATAGGAATTTCATTCCACAAAGACCGTTTAGCTCAAGCACTTGGTATTGATGCGAAGATTCGATCCCCCGCCGCCGAGCTTTCTGCTCGCCTCATCGAGGAAGGGTTATTGGCACCGCCAGCCGGCCCTGGGGTGCTCCGATGGCTGCCACCTCTGAACGTCACAGCCGATGAAATAACGGAGGCTTATGAAAAATTCTCCAACCTTATACGACGCATTTCCTGATATGAGAGCAGAGACAAGTGCCAAAGGCTCAAATGCCAAAAGCCGCTCAGAGTGTCTTCTCCTTTTCAGTACGCACAGGGGAGCTGAAAGATTACAAAAACCCCAAGATTAAACTTTTTTACATAGGGATAACTGTGCGTTTTGCTTGGTTATTTTCTGATGAGCTTAAACCCGAAAACGGCGATTGAAGTAAAAAAAGAGGGAGTGTCGTGCCATCAAATCACATAGGCTCCGCATGGATCCTGACCGGTATGGGCCTCGGCAGTCGGGGATCTTGGCAAAAGCGGCGCGATTGGTATTTCAAAG
>CALDSX010000080.1 GCA_937924445.1 uncultured Chthoniobacterales bacterium | reverse complement strand
GCAGCCCCCGGATCCAAGCGATGTCCACGCCGTTCAACTGGCGGCCTTGCATCACCAAGACGCTTGTCATGGCGAGCAAGATACGGCAGGCCCCCCTCTTGAATCCAGTAAAAAACGAACTTTTTTCTGTTGCGTTCGGTGGGGGAGTAATCTATTCTTCGGTTACAGGTAGCCCCATGGTGGGGCTACCTGAGCAGTTACTGTAAATGGTTTTCTAAGGACCATTCCCCCTGAATCATTGCTGTTATTTAATGAAAATCACCACGTTCAAAAGCGTTCTTGTTGCCCTTTCAATCTGTTTTATTTTCTTCGCTGGGCTTCTGATTTTGCAAACGCCTCGAGTTGTTCAGCCGGTTTCAGCACAACCGGATACAAGATGTGGTAAAACGAATGTGGACTCGGGCATTGAGACAGCAAAAAGCGAAGTGGATGAAACAAAGCCTGAAGCGTCGCTCGATCAGCCGGTGAACGAGTCTAGTGTGACGCAAACCCCCGCGCGAGAGTTGGATGAGAGGCGATGGAACAGAATGGCTGAAGGTGAGGCGTTGCCCGATTCTCCGATAGCACGCATGTTGGCAGCGGGGGAGACAGTGTTTGAGAGACGGGAAGATAGGGGGCACGGAGGGCGCCTGATTCGCCTTGTAAAAGTTCGGGATTTCAAGGTGCCGATGTTGCGTGTTGTGGAGCGTCTGGGCGATGCATCAGAGGACACGCCCGACAGGGTGGTAATGGCTGCAGATCATTTCATTGTAAAACGCGATAGTCGGATCGCGGAGCGTGAGTTTTTTGGTTATCTGGAGAGGCAGGGATTTGATGTGCGGCGAAAGATGCTCGCCCCCGACACTTTCATTATAGGTTTTACAGCCGACTCTCCTGCTGAGTTGGAGATGCGCTACGAAATGTCTCAGGCTGAGTTGGGAAAAGTGGGGCGCACCGAACCGGATTATATCTTGGAAGCGTTTGCGAAGCCGAATGACGCATACCAGCACATGATATGGGGGATGCATAACCCGACGTCCACAGTGACAGTTTTGTCTGGCAGCGCTGCAGGTATGGTTGTCAGTGAATGTGGTAAGATGTCCTACTCAGGCGAAATACCGGAGGCGGGCATAACGGGGAATGTTATAGATTGCGGATATGGGGCTGTTGCCTCGGATTTTCCATCTGCTGTATCGGGTCAGATCGCTTTGATAAAGCGAGGGGGGCCGAGTAGCACACCGGTTTTATTTTCCACCAAGGCTTCGAATGCAAAAGCGGCCGGTGCGAGAGCTATTCTTTTATATAACAACGAACCTGGAGGATATTCCGGCACGTTGTTTGAGTTTGGCAACTGGCTTCCAGTGATTCCACTGCGCCAAAGCGATGGGGAGGCTTTGTTGGCGGCCCGTCCCGCGCAGGTGAGGTTGAACGCTGTGCCGTCCGGCAAGGACATTTCGGCGAGGGCGGCGTGGGACATTCAGACCGGCAGTGATGAGATACTTGTGGCTGTCATTGATTCTGGAATAGATCGCAATCATCCTGATATTCAGCCGAACTATTGGATAAATCCCGGTGAGTCCGGGGTGGATGCCAATGGCAGGAACAAGGCTTCCAACGGCGTAGATGACGATGGAAACGGGTTTGTTGACGATGTATATGGCTGGAATTTCGCTAACGACAACAATGAGCCAATGGATGACAATAACCATGGCACACACTGTGCAGGCACGATTGGCGGTGTTGGAAATAACTCGGTTGGGGTCGTTGGTGTGAACTGGCGGACCCGTTTGGTGGGCATTAAGTTTCTAAATTCTGCCGGTAGTGGGCTTGATTCGGATGCCGTCGACTCCATTTACTATGCCACACTTATTGGGTCGCGTATCACATCGAACTCTTGGGGGGGGGCAACGGGTAGCAACACACTGCGGGAGGCGATTGCGGACGCTCACAGCAAGGGGGTGCTTTTTGTTGCGGCAGCGGGCAACTCAGGATTGCCCGTTCCGATGTATCCTGCCAGTTACGATTTACCAAACATCATATCTGTAGCGGCGACGGATAGCACGGATGGATTGGCCAGCTTTTCAAGTTACGGTGTACCTCATGTGGATGTCGGCGCGCCGGGGGTTGGCATCCTGAGCACGTTACCGTTGATTCGAACTCCTCCATATGCCTTTTTCAACGGCACCTCGATGGCTTGCCCGCATGTGGCCGGGCTGGCGGCGCTTTTGCTGAGTCAGGCGCCTATGTCGCACCTTGCGGTTAAGCAACGTATTCTTGATACGGCAGATCGCATCCCAGCGTTGAGAGACAAAGTTCTTACTGGTGCTCGAATTAATGCTGCTGCGGCCCTCGAAGGAATCTATGGCGACCCGCATCTCCTTGTCAGTGCAGTGACGCTTTCGGAGGATGCTCCTGATGGGAATGGTGATGGGGTGTTGAATCCAGGTGAAACGGCGAAGCTGACAATAACACTCAAAAATCTAGGATATGGGGCCGCTACCGGGGTGAATGCCACGCTTTTGAGTTCCGATGCGGGTGTTTCAATTACCGCAAATAGATCTGATTTTGGCACTCTCCCCCGGCTTGGTTCGGTTGCTTGTGCGTCGCCTTTTGTCGTTTCGTTCAGTTCAACTCTGCCATCCCCGTCCACCGTTCAATTTGACCTTCGTGTGCAAGCAGACGATGGGTTTATTTGGACGATTCCGGTTTCGCTGCGCGTTTCGAATACATACACACTTTCCGGGGCGGTCACCCTCGATGGGGCTCCTTTGCAAGGTGCCACGGTCTCGTATATGGGAGAGGCTTCTGGAGAGGTTGTAACATCCGCCGATGGAACTTTTTCGATACCTGTGCCGCAAGGGACTTATTCACTCAGTGCATCTTACAACGGTTTGGAGCTTTCGAAGACGGAGGCGCGCATATATAACACGCCTGGGAGTCATTCTGGGATTGTTTTTCCGCTGACGACAGCGACTGTGTCGGGCTATGTGCGGGACCACCTCACGTCCGATCCTGTGGCGGGTGCCAAAGTCACATTTTACAGTCCGATTGTTGAAGAGGTTACGACAGACAGTAGTGGCGCGTTCATGCTTAGTCGCATTTACGGGCGTCCTGTGAGTCGGCGGATCAACGCAGTGAAGACCCCGGAATATCGTTACCCGTCTGCAACTATTGAAGTGCCGTTGCCGCCAAGTGTCTCGAATGTCGAACTGTTAGTAGGCAACCCTGTGGCATCTATTTCTGTGGAAGATGGCGCGGGCCTCTATGTATCAGCTCTTTCTGGGGAGGAGGTTACCCGCTCTATTACCATTAGCAATAACGGTGTAGCCGATCTCTATTGGCAACTTGGGGCAATAGCCAGCGGTAATAGCACGGCTGGCAACGTAGTCGCACAGTTTGATCCTGTGCCGGATATAAAAGCGATGCCGGTTCAATACAGAGTTAATGGGTGTGCCTATGACGGACAGTATCTTTGCTGGCTTAACAAGGGGACCCTGTATCGACAGAGTAAAGCTGGAGTTCAGATATCAGCTCATTACTTGCCGGAATTGGTAGAAGGTTTTAAACCCGATTGGCGCCTTTGCTTTTTCGATGGTCGTTACTTCTGGTTCCAACAGTCGGTAATCGATCCTACGTATCCCGCCCTCGCGTTCGTCAACCTGCACGCGGTCAATCCAGCGACTTGGCAGATCGTTGAGACCGTGGAACTTGATAGACAATTGCAAACGCTAGTAACCTATAACATTAAGGATGTCACGAAAAAATCCATAGTGCAAGTTTGCGCTTACGGTGATGGCTATTTTTGGGCGCAATGGCAATTTTTTGATCGTCGGGACGCTCGAAACTATATACACATGGTAAAAATTGATCGCTTGAGCGGTAAAATGCTGGAATATTTCCGGCTGCCGCCAGAGGTAAACACACCACTAAATATTAACTTCCCTGGATTCACTTTCTTTAATGGGTGGCTCTATATGATCCAGTCTCAGCTAGTGGGAAACGCTGTTCTTTCTCGAAATATTTATCGAATCAATCCCACGAACGGTTCGATCATTGAGACAATCGTTCCGAGCGACACGACTTACTCAAACCAAAGTCAAATTGTTGTGGACGAGACTGGCGATCTTTGGGTGTACAATGAAGCAAATGCCACGCAGCAGCGCAAGATTCGCAAGATTGAGTCAGGGGTCCGGATGTGGATGTCAGCCGGAGAGTCTTCTGGGATAATGACCCCCGGTGAAAGTCGAACTGTCAGTTTAAGATTTGACGGCCGGTTGGTTCCAGCCGGTTTGTATCACGGCGCGATCAAACTATCGAGTAACGACCCTGTGCGGCCTCAACAGTTTATCCCTGTTGTGTTTTATATTGGAACAAATCAGGATGGCAACCGATCACCTGAGATCACTTCCTACACGCCTGAGTCGCCTCATTCAATGAACGAAAATGCAGTTCAAAGCTTTGGAGCAACTGCCGTTGATCCTGATGGCGACTCCCTGATCTGGCGCTGGTCGCTTGATGGAGTCAATTTGGGAACAACGGCAAATTCTTATGTTTACGCGCCCAACTACTTTGCCCAAGGTGCCCATTCTTTGGCAGTAAGTGTTTCGGATGGAAAAGGAGGGATGGCCACGCGGATGTGGCAACTTTATGTGAACAATGTAAATCGTCCGCCAACGGCCAGCAATGCAAGCTATTTTGTTGCTAACACCGACAAACTTCAGTTCTCACTTGGGGCCTCTGACCCAGATAACGATAGGCTCAATTGGCAGTTGCTCGAACTCCCCTCCTCTGGGCGGATAAAGGGTGACGCTCCGGATCTTACCTACATCCCAGAACCTGGATTTACTGGGACAGTTGTCTTAAGGTTCAAAGCGGATGATGGTGAAGCTGAATCAAACGTCGCGATGGTCTCGATTGAAGTGGCCAAAAGGCAGACATCAGTGCAGACCACTCCGATTGAAGTCAATTTGGCTTTCGGTGAGTCCACAACGCGTTCTATTACATTGCAGAATACCGGCAGGGCATCGTTGCGCTGGTCTGCGACGCCGGTTAGCGATGTTCCAGCGGCAGACGCGGGTCGGATTCTGCGCTTTTTACCGCCTTTGGTCATTCCAACAGGAGGTGTTAAATATGCATGGTTTACGAGAGGCCTCGCATACAATGGCCAGCATCTCTTGGTTCCATTGCTCGAATTGGATAACTACAATGGTTATTATAGAGGTTGGCTGGCTAAATATGATGCGGTGACAGGTGCGATTGTTGGCTCACCCGTAAGAGTTCCATCCACGAGTAATGGGGATAGAATGTGGATGGAATTGATCAGTTGGAAGGCTGAGACTCTAAGCGTTTGGGCGATGAACAGGAACTCTTATCTATCTGACGACACACTCAGCGATTTTATTTTTGGGTTTAATACGCAAACAAACCCACTCACCCTAATACATCGTTCTATGCAGCTAGCCTCGGATTTTGGAGGGTTCAACTATGGAATTTCGACCTCGCCTCATGGCTTATGGCTTGCCGTCAGTTCAACTTCGGCCATAAGGTTACACGGGCTCTACCGTGTTTTGCCCGAGAATTCTCTGATAAACGTTTTGGATCGCTTCGATCGGTTTGGTGATACTGAAGAAGGTGCAGAAATAGGTGGTCCCATCGCATGGGGCAATGGAGCCATTTGGTCGGCTGCGACAAAAGGCGGCCCACTGGTCAAGATTAACCCGTTCAACGGGTTAAATATGGCGGTTTTTACCCGCCCCCAAGGACATTATGATCCTCAGGACATTGCCTATGACCTCTGTGGGCGGCTCTTTGTTCGTGGAAGTGATCAAAACGTGCATCTTGTCCACACGGGCGATTACTGCATTATGTCCCCCGACGGCGGCGAACTTGCGGGTAATGGGGAAGTTGAAATTGCGATTACCTTTGATTCCCGACTTGCGGGGGCAGGGAACCATACTGGCAACATTCACGTTCTTTCGAATGATCCGGAACGACCGACAATTCTCATTCCTTACACCTTTAATGTTGGACCGGAGCCGGGTAACAGGCCGCCAGTGTTGACGAATTTCACACCGGGCTCTGGCTTGAGCATTCCTACGCGCCAGCGCACAACTTTTTCCTTTCAGGTCAACGACCCAGACGGAGATCCGTTGGCGTTGCGTTGGTACTTCGACGGGAAACGGCAATTTTACCTTGAAGGCAAGTCAAACATCGACTTTATACCAGAGTCGGATCTAGTCGGTCTTCGCTTTATCCGTGCGGAAGCTGAGGATGGGCGTGGCGGTTTAGCCATCAAGACATGGGAGGTGAACATTCTGCCTCAAAACTTGACTGTGGAAGCAATCGCAAACCCATCGAGAGGTCTTGCTCCCCTTGAAACGAAGTTAGGTGCTGTTTTAAGGGGGGGGGCTAAAACCGGTGGTGCTTATGCCGCTGAAACCGACATTTGTATTATCGAGGCGGAAGATCATCATCGTTATGTGGATACTCCGGGTCGTGGAAACCCTTATTGGTCGTGGTGGGACCCCAGGTATAACGATTGGGAAGGTTCCTTCCGTGGGGGTATTTTTGCTGTGTCAGACCAAAGAATTCCTGTTCCGGTTTCATGGAATAATGCTGCAAGTGTGGAGTTTGATGTTCAATTTCCTCAAAACAACACGTACCATCTCTGGATGCGTGTTATGTCTAAGAATGCTGAGGGAAATTCCTGCATGGTGGGGCTCAACGGTGCGCAGGTTGGGGGTGTCTTTGACGATGTGGCTGACGAGAGCGTCTACAATAGGCTTAGATGGGTTAAACACGAGACCCCTTTTGTAGTGAGCGCCGGCCAACATGTTTTTGAAATTAGGTTTCGGGAACGCAAATATCTCGTGGATCGGATTCTATTCACTACGGATCCCACGTTTGTTCCAACAGATGAGGGCCCGCTCTGGGATAGCCCGCAGTTGCCCCCGGCAACCTTCACTTGGGATTTCGATGATGGTTCGGCATTCTCACACCAGCCTGTATCCACTCACACCTATTCTCATCCTGGTATTTATGAGCCTGAAGTGAGCGTTACGACCTCTTCGGATGGGACAAGCTCCGACACTGTGATTGTTGTCGCGCAGACCAACTATAATTCGTGGGCGTCCCTGCATCTTGCAGGGGTTCCGGAGGATCAGCGTGGGCCTCTTGCGACAGTGCCAGGCAGCCGGTATCCGAACCTTATTCGATACGCCCTTGGCCTTGATGATTTGGCCGATAATGGGAAAAATCCCGTGACTATGGAGTGGGTGGATGATGAAGATGGTCGCCATTTGGCAATCCGATTTACACGTCCGCTCGATCGTGGTGGTGTTGAGTATCGCGTAGAGGTTTCTGGTGATCTTAATTCGTGGCAATGGAACACGGGAAGTGTTCAGGTGACCCAAACAGGCTCAATCATTCCTAATGCGGATAATACTGAAACTGTTATAGAATTTGACCTTGACGAGTTAGAAACTCACCCGCGACGATTCATTCGATTGCGCGTTATTATGAGGTAACGAGGCGCACAGAAGAATCCTGCAGTTTAGTCGTTTATCTGGTCCATAAGTGGGTTGTGGATGGTTTTCATCCTCTTTCGTGGAAAGATAATAGTCTTGATTGCTGGTTACATCTCATGATGTGAACTCTGAATGTATCCTAGCTCCATGCGTTTGAGAGGGAAAAGTGCTGTGTGTTGGGCAACCACATAGGAGCCCAACAAGGTCCTTTGTGCTGATTTCGAAAATTAACGTGCGGACTGAAATAAAATTTTGAAACCCTAGAAATCTCGTATATCTGCGATATATGAGATTTCAGCGCCAAGCCACTTTCCCTTTGCATATTGAGCAACTCGCCGCTTTTGCGCGTGCACTCGCTCATCCCGCCCGTGTCTGTATCGTTCAAGCCTTGCTTCGCCACGAAACACTCTGCTGTCGCGAAATCGTCTCCTTATTGCCACTCGCCCAGGCCACTGTCTCTCAGCATCTTAAAGCTCTTAAAAATGTCGGTCTGATTTTTCATCAAGAGAATGGCCCGCGCGTCGAATACCGACTCGACCGGGGGCGTCTTAGCTCCTTTTGTCATTCGTTCCAAATGGCACTAGAAATCTCTGCCAAACCCGAGACATCCAATTCCTACTCGCCATAAACAAGCATTAATAACCCATGTCTACTCTAAACTCCTCTATTCGGTTTGTTATCATTGGCGGTGTTGCAGCCGGTGCGACTGCCGCTGCTCGCGCTCGCCGATTGAGCGAATCCGCCCAAATAACCATCATCGAGCGTGGCCCAGATGTTAGCTTCGCTAATTGCGGTCTGCCGTATTACATTGGAGGTGAGATTTCTGACCGATCCAGACTTGCTGTTCAAACGCCGGAAAGCCTTCGTTCTATTCTGAACGTAGATGTTCACACCGGTAGTGAAGCGATCCAGATTGATCGAAAACGCAAAATCGTCACCATTCGTCACATAAATTCCGGCAACGAATCTGAACTCCCTTATGATAAGCTCTTACTGGCGCCTGGGGCGGTTCCAGTGCGCCCACCTTTGCCAGGGATTGAAGACGATCGTATCCTTACTCTGCGTAATTTGCAGGATATGGATCGCATCAAGCAGGCTGTTGGGGCCGCCTCTCGGGTCACTGTTGTCGGGGCTGGATTTATAGGGTTGGAAATGACCGAACAGCTCATACGCCTTGGAAAGAGAGTTCACCTGGTCGAGCAAGAAAACCACGTTTTGCCACAAATGGACCCGGAGATGACGGCTCCGGTGGTTGAGGCATTGATCGAAAACGGGGTGCAACTCATCCTTGGTGATGGGATTGCGTCTTTTGAAGCATCTGCGACCGAGTTGCGATCGGTTTTGTCGAGTGGACGCCGACTCGAAGCTGACGTTGTTATTCTCTCGATTGGAGTCCGCCCAGAAAGTGCCCTTGCTAAAGATGCGGGGCTGGAACTTGGCCCGCGTGGACATGTGGTTGTTGATGAATTTCAACGCACATCGGATTCTGACATTTACGCAGCTGGCGATGTTGCTCAAACCCGGGATGGTGTTTTAGGCGGGCCGACTTGCGTTCCTCTGGGTGGCCCGGCTAACCGTCAGGGGCGTCTTGTGGCAGATCACATTTTCCGTCCTGAATTTGCCAGACCTTATACTGGATCATTTGGCACTGCAATTGTGCGCGTCTTTGACATGGTTGCTGGAGTGACGGGTTGGAACGAAAAGCGCCTGAAAAGTGGTGGGATCGAGTTTGAATCAACCATCGTTACCGATTTTCATCACGCCGGCTATTACCCTGGGGCGCAACAGATCACCCTCAAAATCCTTTGGCGCAAATTGGATGGAAAACTCCTTGGAGCACAGGTTGTCGGCGTGGAAGGCGTGGACAAACGCCTTGATGTGCTCTCCACAGCGCTCTTCGGCGGTATGAAGGTTGAGGATCTCGTTGGCCTTGAACTTGCCTACGCTCCGCCTTTTAGCGCGGCCAAGGACATTATCAACGTGGCAGGGATGGCCGCTACGAACATTCGTGAAGGATTGGTTCGCCCAGTTCACACTCTCCCTGCGAAGGGTGAAACGCAGGTTGTGGATGTGCGCCCGAAAGCAATGACCGACCTGGAGCCCCTGGAGGGGGCGGTTGCTATTCCTCTCTCTGAATTGCGCTGCCGTGCCGAGACCGAGCTGGAGCGATCCAAGCCGGTTGTTGCGGTGTGCGCTTTAGGCAAGACAAGTTATTTCGGAGCCCGCATCCTTTCACAATTAGGATTTGATGCATACAGCGTCTCGGGTGGACTGCGTGCCCGAAGGGATTTTGCTTCAGCGCCGATGCAAAAACCTACAGCATCTTCAAGTTCAAATATCTTGCCTAAAATTTCAGCAGATGCTGTGCACAGCGTCGCTGCAAACGAGAGTCCCTGCGTGAGTCTCGATGCTACCGGCCTGTCTTGTCCCGGCCCGATTATGAAAGTCAAAGAGGCTTGCGAAAAACTCGTCCCTGGACAGTTTCTTGAAGTCATCGCAAGTGATTCTGGGTTTGCCAAAGATTTTCCGGCTTTCTGCAAGGCCACAGGGCGTGATCTAATTGGTGTTGAAAAAGTTGGCGGAATCTACCGGGCACGACTGCGGCAGCCTCTTTCTGCGCCTGTTGCCTCCGCGACTGCTCCCGTGTCCCGGTCGGCAGGAGCTACAATTGTTGTTTTTTCTCAGGAACTCGACCGCGCGATGGCAGCCCTTGTTATCGCCAACGGGGCACTCGCGATGGGCGGAGCGGCCACGCTTTTCTTCACCTTCTGGGGACTTAACGTCCTGCGCAAAGACCCGCAACCCCGGGTGTCAGGAAAAACGCTGATGGACAAAATGTTTGGTATGATGATGCCACGCGGAGTTCACAAGTTGCCACTTTCTAACATGCATATGGCGGGCATAGGGACCGCGATGATGAAATGGCGTATGAGAAGTAAGAATTTGCCAAATCTACCTGTCCTCCTAGCCGACGCCCGCCGTTTGGGTGCGCGTCTTGTAGCTTGTTCAATGTCGATGGATGCAATGGGCATCCGGATAGAGGAGCTGATAGAGGGCGTGGAGGTTGGTGGCGTGGCAGATTTTCTCTCTGCCACCAGCAACAGCAGTGCGAACTTGTTTATTTGACATTGTCAGAGCGGTTTGATAACGACCTGTGGGATATGAAAACAGTAGTGGAAACGACTATCAGCCCTCAATCGCGAATGGAGGACGTGCTGGTGCAATATCCTGGCGCGCGCCGGGCACTTTTCCGCAAGTTTCACCTCGGCGGGTGTTCAAGCTGTGCCATCCGACCGGAGGAGACTGTTGCAGAGCTTTGCTTACGCAACAACATCATAGACTCTCAAACTGTCATTTCTGAAATTCTCGAGAGCCATGCGCGAGACCGCGAGATTGAGGTGGAACCCACACATCTAAAACAGATGATGTGCGGCCCTCATGAGGAGCGGCCACGGTTACTCGATATCAGAACTCGTGAGGAGTTCGATGCTGTGCACATTCCGGGTGCGGAGTTTTTTACAATGGACCTTATGCAAGAAATCCTCTCTAGTTGGCGGCGAGACACGGTCGTCGTCATATGCGATCATGACGGTCAGAGGTCGCCGGATGCGGCGGCCTACTTTCTGGGGCAGGGGCTCACAAAAGTTCGTTATTTGCGTGGAGGCATAGATGCGTATAGTCAGGAGGTTGCCCCTTCCCTTCCACGCTACCAAATTGAACGTTTTTAGGCTCATCATGGCCGTGGGACCGATGAAAAAATGACACAGACCACTATCCATTCTCAAACGCAAACTATTGAAGAGGCGGCGGCCGATCCCAGCAATTTTGGCGAAATGGCCGATGCAGATGCGGTTGGCACCGCCGGTGGCTCCGACTGTGGCGATACGCTTCGAATGTGGATTAAATTTCGCACCGACGAAAAAGGGCGGCGTGTTATTGACCGTGCTTCATTCCAGTCGTTCGGATGCCAGACGGCAATTGCTGTGGCTAGTGTAGCCACGCAGCTACTCAAGGGCTGCACCCCGCAAGAAGCACTTGCATTGGGCGGTGAGGGACTTGCCGCACCACTTGGACCGTTGCCTCCGATGAAAATTCATTGCGCCCAACTTGTTGAGGATGCTCTGCGCGATGCTTTGGCGCAGGCGGGCGCAGACCACGCGAAATCGGATTTAAACAGCGCCTCTCGCAGCACGCCCGATCAATCCATCTTACAAGCCGCTAAAAGTAATGAAACTCTGATGGATAGTTTCAACACCGGAACAGCATCTGACCGGAAAATCAAAATACGGTTCCTTGAGCCTGCCGGAGGTTCCTAAAATTTTTGCTCGCACCTTTTGTCGCCTCAATTTCTTCCTTGCACAAGTTAGCAAGGAAGACATTATTTCTACTCACATCACGGGCTGTAGCTTAGCTTGGTAGAGCGCTAGAATGGGGTTCTAGAGGTCGTGGGTTCAAATCCCGCCAGCCCGACCAAACTTATTCGCCACGGCAAATTCATTTCTTTGTGTTTACAAAAATAGATTTACATGAAGTCACTCGACGTCGGCTTGTGGCTGTAGTTGTTATTGACGACCCCGCCAGAGCGGTTGATCTTGCTGGTACTCTCGTTGAGGCTGGGTTGGATGTTCTTGAGGTGGCCATGCGCACACCGGCCGCTGCGAAAGCCATTCAAACCATTGCAAAAACTTACCCGGACATTTTGCTTGGTGCGGGGACGCTTCTTACTGAAGATCTCGTGATGCTGGCTGCAGATAGCGGAGCAAAGTATGGTCTCGCACCGGGGCTTAACCCGCGTGTCATCGCCGCCGCGGACTCTGTAAACATGGCTTTCATGCCCGGGGTGATGACTCCCACAGAGGTGGAGACCGCCATGAAGCTTGGTTGCCGAGTGCTCAAGTTCTTTCCTGCAGAACAGGCCGGTGGGGTTGCTATGCTCAAAGCTCTCGAGGCAGCTTATCTCCACACTGGCATTCAGTTTGTTCCCACGGGTGGAATCAATGCTTCTAACATGGTCGGTTACCTCGCATTGAAATCTGTCCCAGCCGTTGCAGGATCATGGTTTGTCGCAAGAAATCTCACTGCCGATGCCAATTGGAAGACGATTGAAAAACTCACCCGCGAGGCGCTTGCAATCTCAGGAGCATCCTAATTCATTCAAAAACGCATTTCAGCCGCAAAGCCTTATCCAGAAGAATGTTGTAATCGGCTTTTGCGATTTCCACGGCACCAAAAGTTTTCAGATGTGGTGTCGTCCATTGGATATCCAGTAATATAAAACCCCGCTCCCGTAAACGGTTCACCAGTGCTGCCAAAGCGACTTTTGACGCATCTGTTTCCCTGTGAAACATTGATTCGCCGAAAAATGCACCACCAAGGGCCACGCCGTAGAGCCCTCCCACCAGGCGATCCTCTCTCCACGTCTCCACCGAGTGGGCAAAGCCAAGAGCATGAAGATTTTGGTAGCTGAGCAAGATGGTCCGGTTAATCCAGGTTTCTTCCCGTGCGGCGCAACCTTTCATGACCTGCATAAAGGCTGTGTTAATTCTGATTTCAAAGGGGTTACGAGACAGACGTCTTTTTAAACCGTGGGGGATGTGAAACTCATTGATGGGCAGAATACCACGTGGATCGGGTGAAAACCAGCCGATTCGTCCACTCGGCATTCCCATTGGGAAGGTTCCCACAGCATAGGCTCGCAACAAAAGTTCTGCTGGAATAAGTGGTTCGCGCGAGGTGGCCATTTTTTAATCCCTCGTTTTTGATGGCGCATTTCCCGGTTGCTCCAGGTGTTCGAGAAACAAACTTCCGGATTTTCTTCGAATACGAATGCCACCCGGTAAATTTACGGCCGCCATCTTCCCACGTGTGGCAGGCTCCGGCCGAAGGATCCCTCGCACCGCCTCAATATGATCGAAACCAAAGGAGGTAACGGAGTGAGAAGCGAGCCATTGTACGATAACCCGACGTTGTAAAGCGACGGGAAGATCGGTGGTTTTTCTTACATTAAGAGTCCCTGAACTACTGCCACAGTTATTAAAGACCTGCCGGGCAAAAGCATCAAGAAAATCGTCTTCCTCCGCAAGAATGCATGCTGCAGCAGCCAGTGGTTCGCGGATGTTGCGTCCCAAAAACCTCTCCAATTTGGGGATGATAAGATGCCGCAGTTTGTTTCTGGAAAACCGTGTGTTTTTGTTCGAAGAGTCCGCTCGGAAAAGAATACCCTCCTTTTTTGCCTCTTGGGCAATCAACCGGCGCGGTAAATCAAGAAAGGGTCGAACAAGCAATAACCCCTCTCGTTTGCTCACTGACCTCATCCCGCCCAACCCACGGCGTCCGGCTCCGCGCAATAAATTCCAGAGGACGGTCTCCGCCTGGTCGTCGGCGTGATGCCCGAGGAAGAGAAAGGGTGTCTTCCATTTTTTGGCAATTTGCTGGAAGAACTTAAATCGTTCTTCACGCCAGACAGCCTCGGAGCCTCTTGATCCGGACGTAGATACCCCTACCTCACATGTTAACTTGAGCGAAGTGGCAAGGTGCTCAACAAAACGTTGATCAGCCTGCGAAGCACGGCCCCTCAAACGATGATTAAAGTGGCAGACAACAATCTGTTCAAAGCCACACGCAACGAGGGCGCGCAAGAGCAGAACCGAATCGACTCCGCCAGAAACCCCACAGAGGGCTCGATTTCGGGGAGCTACAGTGCTCTCGTACCTTTTGATGGCGTTAACAAAAACGTCGTCCATGAGATGCGGCGAAATAAGTTGTGCAAATGTGCCCCGGCTCTTGGGGATTGCAATGGAATGCGACCAAGTTCGTAAGTTCGTATGTACCCAGTTAGATTGCGTTGAGCGTAATTGTACCTGCTAAAGGATAAAACTATGGACTATTCCATCATTATTCCCGCTTTTAACGAGGAGCGGTGGCTTTCCTCCACATTACGCAACTTGAACGAAACCATGGGGCATCTGCCGGGTCGAGGTGAGGTTATCGTTGTTGATAACAACAGCACGGATCGAACCTCTGAAATTGCCAGAAGAATGGGTGCACGCTTGGTTTTTGAGCCTGTCAACCAAATCTCTCGGGCCCGCAACGCGGGAGCTCTTGCGGCGTCGGGGAAGCATTTATTTTTTATTGACGCCGATACCATCGCCCCACGAGCTCTGCTCGAAAATGCTCTGCGTGCCTTGCGCACGGGCCGCGCTCTTGGTGGTGGATCCACTCTCGTGATGGATCGTCCCCTCGGCTTTGTAGGACGCATGGGTATTTTCGCTTGGAACACGCTCTCAAAGATGCTCCGACTGGCTGCGGGTAGTTTTATCTTCTGCCGCCGAGATGCATTTGATGATGTTGGAGGCTTTAGTGAAAAAGTTTTTGCAGGAGAGGAAATTTTCTTCTCATTGGCTCTCAAACGCTGGGGTAAAGCTCATGGCCTCAAATTTCGGATTTTATCCTCCGACCCCGTGATCACCTCTGCCCGTAAGCTGGACTGGTTTGGTGAATTTCGTCTTTTTAGTGCTGCCGTTCTTTTTCTCCTTTTTCCTGCGGCGATTCAGAACCGCGACCTATGTGGTATCTGGTACAAGCGACCTAAAAACTCCGCGAATGTTGCCCAGCCAGATTCTCTTTTGACGGAACCGTCGTAGCCGAACGTTCGTAGCCCTGAGAACTCATCAGGAAAGAGGAGTGTTTCCTCGCTCTGTATTTACCCTTTAGACTAGTGAGAGATCTGCGAACGAGCAATAAAAATTGCTAAAATGCACCAGCCAGCATTGAGAAAAATAAACAGGATAAACTGGAGAGGTTGTGGCAGTGCGTAAACGAAAATTAACGACGGAGCCCAAAAAATAACATTCGGTATAAATAACGGTGGCAAACGTGCCTCTATCAGTTTTGGCGTTAATGCACGAAATGTTTTTGTAAGTCCGTATCCATTCTCGCGCCAGGCGAACCATGTGATAAGCAGAGGCGTGGCAATGAAAAGAGTATAACCAAACTGATCAACAAAGATTTTCGACGCAAGTCGCCACGGCTCACGGCCATTCCCAAGCCACATCGCTTGCAATGCATAAAAGCGCTCAACTAAAATTCCCGTCACACCGAAGTAAGTGAATTGATGAAGAATTTCACCCGGCGATGGTGCGCGACGTCCTTTCGGTCTTAGAAAGGCTTTTAGAATCTCAGGGATAACTCCTCCGCTTATGATTGTTGCCAGAGCAGCAAACCAGAGCCCGCCCGCTGTCTTCCAAATGGCCAAATGATCGGCAAAAGCCCTGAAGGAGGCGGAGAGATTGTAGGCGAGAACCGATAAACCTGCCGCAAGCTGCATGGCCACAACCGCCGGCCAATAAAGCCTGAGCCCTTGAATTGCCATCGAAAAAACCTCACTGACAGTCACTCTTAAATGTTTGGCACAACTCTTTTCGAATTCAGGAAAACCCATGCGCTTTTTTAGCACCTCTTTCTACAATGAGCGAGTGAACTTTGTCGGAGCACGACGTCACAAAAGCCTAAAACTGCCTTTGACCGAGCGTTTAAGTTTTCTGGGCCAGCACAGAGAATAGATGAATTAAAGTTGTATCTGCAAAGGCATTTTTGAATTAAAAACTCACACCGTGTGGAGCGATGTTCGTTCAAAAAAGCGAAACAACTCAAGACCGCTCCGGAATAAATAAAGGACTGCAGTTTTTCACAAAATTGGAGGGAGCGTGGCCTTCATGTCTTTGATTGCGGAAGCGTTTTTTATTTAAGGCCGATTTTACTTTCAATTCTGGTCACCTTTCGACAAATTCCTACGATCTGGTCTCTCTCTAATTTTTTAACGATTCTTACAAGCAATGTTAGGAAACGCCCATCCTATTGATGTTTTGTTGAAACAACTGCTGAAGGAAGATTCTTTTTTAATTGGAGAAGTGCTCGTCTCTGGAGCTGGCAAAGAGATTCTCTTAAGACATTACAAATCTGACGATTTAAGCATCACCCGTCGTTCAAAAAACGTTGCGGACGCAAGATTCTTCGCACGCTTTGATTCCTCTGGCGCCTACCGTCCACTCAAGTCGGCGCCCAACCTTCCTGCTGATTGGGAATTAACTCTGCCAGGATTATATGAGGCGCGTCTGGCCATAGACGATTTCTATCCTGCAGCGCTTGGGATGCTTCTGGCCCGCATGGAAGGGCGTTTGGCCCCCGTAGATTTCATGAAAACAGCCACGAGGCAGACGGGTATGTATCGAATAGTCGGTCGAATCGAGCCGGAACTTGCTCAGGAGAGCATTGGAGCCACCTGTCATCCCCAGGCTTGCATGCGCGTGATACTCTGGAGACTCTCCGAACAAACACCCCTCAAGAGGCTGCCGAGAGAAAAATTTGAGACCACAGGACCTGCATCGATCCTCAACTTACCACGCATTTACATACCGACATTGGGCAGGCAAGTTCCTCAGGTGCCAATTTATTGCGCTGAAGCGTGTAACCTACTCGTGGCTGCTTGCCGTTCAGCAATCAAAAAAGAACAAAAATCCACTTTTGAAGTAACAGCATCGGCCCTAAATAATCGAACAGATTAAACCCTCCACCTTGGCTTTAAGTTGTATCAAAATAATTTCGACCTATTCACGTGAGCTCCGGAAGCGATTCGCCCAGAGGTTTTATACTTATCGAAATGGTCTGGGGATGGGTCGGTTTCTCAGCGGTTTGCAGGGCGTTTTTATGTCATGTCAGGAATGAGGGTGCAGCAGTATTCTGATCGAACCGAAAAAAGTTGCCAGCGCGATCGTGCTATGCTTGTTTTATTTTTAAATATCAAAGCGCGAAGACCAAAGCGCAAAATCTGTCGCCTCCACAATCCGCCTTGCCTTGGTATTGCTTGGGCAGCCTTCAATAATGATTTTGACTACTCGAGTGGTCAATTTCAAAGGTTGCACAAGCTGCCTGATAAACACCAAGATGGGTGACGAAATTTCACATTATGAAACGCTTAGATCAAAAGCTTGCCAATATTCTTAAAGGTTCCAATAGTGCGTCTGATTTCATAATTGCCGACGCCAAGGATGCTGATATGGCGTTTGGCATCACGGCGCCTGGCCCTCAAAGCGGAGCTTGTCGGCACGGTTATAATGAATCGGAGGGGTGCTGGAAAACTCTCGACGATTACCTCAATCAAATCCGCGATGTGATTCGTCAGGGAATTGTTGATATTATGCTCCTCTCCGCTTCGAATCTCGAACGTCTCGCCATTCGAGAAAAGCTCTTTGAGCATTCCCCGATCACTCCCGCTGCCCGCGCTAATGACACCTCCGACATTTGGGTCGTTCGGGGTGGTAAATACCCAACACATCACCCCTCGCGTTCATTCCGCACTGCCACCATAGACCACATTAAATACGGGCGACTTACAGACGATCACCGGGCGCCACATCTTGGGGCGGATTTAGGGCTCTACTCGATCACGTTCACTAACGATATCGATTGGGATCACAAAGCGCTCAGCGATTTCCACGATTTTCGCATCGAGGCTGAGCGCAAGCGTTTCCGTTACTTTCTCGAAGTCTTCAACCCTAATGTTGATCCGGGAATTCCAGATAAAAAAGTCGCCGCCTTTCTTAATGATCATATTGTTCGCGCCCTTGCAGGTGTGACAGAGGTCGGTCGCCCCATCTTTTTGAAAATCCCATACAACGGGCCAGGACCTCTTGAGGAGTTGGCCTCTTATGACAGACGCTTGATTGTCGGCATTCTCGGAGGGAGCGCCGGCACTACTCTCGACGCTTTTCAACTGATTCATGACGCACAAAAGCATGGCGCGAAGGTGGCGCTTTTTGGTCGAAAAATTAATCTTTCAGAGCATCCGCTTGCTTTCATTGAGCTTCTTCGGCGGGTTGTAGACGGTGAGGTCGCACCGGTGGAAGGCGTCAAAGTGTACCACAACATCCTCGCCAAATTCGGCATCAAACCGCATCGCACCCTCCAACAGGACCTTCAGCTCACACCGAACAAAATGAGCTATCGCTAGGAATTCCCCTCTCAATAATTCACCCCTGAACACCTCCGAACTAATGAAGCGTAGTCAAATTAATAACGCCTTCCATGAAGCCTCCTCTTGCTTTTCGAGGAATGGGTGGGCACTGCCCCCTATGCCGCGTTGGGACATCACCGATTTCGGTTTGGGCCGTTTTGATGAGGAGGGGCTTGTGCTTGTAAACCTTGCCGAGGAGCCTGAGTATTGTGAGAAACTGATGTACGCACGTCCCCATCAGAAGACCCCGCTTCACACCCATGCGAAGAAAAAGGAGGATATCATCTGCCGTCACGGGCGACTTGCGCTCGAACTGTGGGCTGACCACCCCGCAAGGACGGCGCGTCGTCTTGAATTTCCACTTAAGGTCTGCGGTTTTGTGCGAGCGTTTCCCAGCGGAGATATTCTCGAACTGAGTGCTGGCGAACGAGTGACACTGACGCCCGGTATTTACCACGCGTTTTGGCCAGTTTCCGCGGATACGATTATCGGTGAGGTTTCCACCGCTAATGACGATGCTAACGACAACATTTTCGTCAATCCGGACATTGGTCGTTTTCCTCACATCGAGGAGGATGAACCGGCTGCTATTAAACTTATCGGAGAGCTATGAGTGCGTTCGACGCTGCGCGTGCGCTCGTTGTGGCGCTGCCATCTCCAGCACCCTCCGTTGTGGCCGGGTTTGATGGGTTTGTGGACGAGATGATTTCCGTTGTTGAAGAACGTTCAGATATCTTCAGCTTCAAACCGGTTCCTGACATCGGCACTTTTGGGAGACTTATCACTGCCGCAGCGGGCCAGAGCAGCTTGCGCGAGATCGTTATACATGCTGTTCATCCGGGTGGTTGCGCGGTCAATCTCGGTGACGGTCTGGCTTCGCTGGACATCCCGGTCCATTGTTTTGCCACGCTGGGTGAACCGCCACATCCTGCATTTGCCTCAACTTTGTCGCGGTTTGCTTCAGCCACGACATGGGGGCGTGAACCCGGGCGGACGCTTGCGTTTGAGTTTGGCGACGGGAAAGTGATGTTTAGCGCCGTGGAGCAACTGCGGGAATTTACGCCCGAGGCAGTTCGTGTGCGTCTCGCAGATGGCGCATATCTCCAAGCCAGCCGGTCTGCTCGCGTGATTGCGCTCAACAACTGGACGCTGTACCCAAACATGACTGGTGTGTGGAAGATGCTTATCGAAGAGGTTTTTTCAAAACTCGAAAACCGTCCAGCGTTCTTTTTTGATCTTGTAGATCCTTCGTCCAGAAGCGAAACCGATATACGAAAAATGATCGACACGCTTCCACTATTTCAAGCTTGCGGTCCCGTTACGCTTGGGCTCAACGGCAATGAGGCGGAAATTCTTGCACGTGTCACTGGCATAGGCAGTGCAACTTCCGACATTTTAGATACGGCACGTCTTGCCGAGGATCTCAGGAAGTGTATTGGTATTTCTGAGGTGATTATTCACCGCAACCATTTCGCGGGGGGGGCTTGCGATGCTGGTCGTGCGACTGTTATGGGACCGCATTGCGCACGTCCGAAAAAAAGCACTGGTGCTGGTGACCGGTTCAACGCTGGCTACGTGCTCGGTCTCCTGGGGGAAGGGGATCTAGAGGTCCGTCTCACTCTCGGTTGTGCTGTGTCTGGTTTCTTCGTGCGTGAAGCGCGTAGTCCGACACGGTCGGAAATTTTTGATTTTTTGACCTCATGGGAGGCCGGGGCTGTTTGAGTCGTCTCTTGCGAATTCTGATTTCCTAATTAACTTTCAAGCTCTATGGCATACGAACTCGCTCCTCTTCCTTATCCAACCTCCTCTCTTGAGCCTCACATTGATGCTCGGACGATGGAGATTCACCACGGCAAGCATCACAACGCTTACGTGACAAATCTCAACAATGCACTTAAAGACTATCCTGAACTTGCGGCGAAAAGCATTGACGCACTTGTCGCGGATATTCCTTCTGTACCTGAACCTATTCGTATGGCGGTGCGCAACAACGGAGGTGGCCACTGGAATCACACCTTCTTTTGGGGGGTCATGGGGCCTGGCAAGGGGGGATCTCCAAGCGGCGTTCTTGCGGAAGCTATTAACAAAACGTTCGGATCCTTTGATGAATTCAAGGCCAAATTTGAGGATGCCGGGGTTAAACGTTTCGGTTCCGGATGGGCTTGGCTGAGCGTTAAAGAGGATAAAAGCCTCTGCATTTGTTCAACACCCAACCAAGATAATCCCTTAATGAAGGGTGTTGTGGATTGCGTTGGAACACCGATTCTCGGGGTGGACGTCTGGGAACATGCCTATTATCTCAATTACCAAAACCGACGCCCTGACTACCTGAAAGCCTTCTGGAATGTCGTGGACTGGGATGCTGTTTCAAAGCATTACACAGCGGCAATGTAATCTGAAAAGTCCAGACAACTTTAAAGCCCTCCGCGTTATTCTAGCACGGAGGGCTTTTTGTTTGTCAGTGGGTTAGCGAACGACTCCAAATTCCGCTCTCCGATTTTTGGCCCAGGCGGACTCTCCGGAACCTGGGTCAGCAGGTTCTTCCTCGCCGAAGCTAACGGTTTGCAGTAAGGCGGCACTTACGCCACGCTGGATCAGCGCCTCGCGAACGGCCTGCGCTCGGCGCTCGCCCAGAGCACGATTGTATTCTTCTGTCCCGCGTTCGTCGGTGAATCCGGCGATAATGACGGTGTTTCGGCTACCTCTCATAGAACGTGCAATCCCGTCTAGCTTGAGGGTTTCGCCCTCTAAAATCGCAAAGGAGTCGAAAGAGAAATAAATCGGGGCATAAACCGTCCGATCCACATTTGCTCCAAAGAACGCTGCACCATCGGGTCGGGTGCCCAGTGGTGTGCCATAGACACTGTCGCCATCCATGGCGCCATAACCACCGGCACCGTAGGGGTCATTTTTATTTTTACATCCTCCAAACGTAAAAGCGAAGAGGAGAGCAAAGAAAATGGTGTGAGGAATTAAAGAGCGAGTGGAATTCATCGATAAATAGTTACAGGCAGATTCCATAAAACCTTGCTCCCTCTGGCGCAAGGCCGATCTTACGTTGCTCATCGTTCTGAGACATTCAGAGTGGCTTGTTTTTCGGTGCCTGGGATGCGCAAATCCCAAGCTGTCAGCCAATGGCAAACAGAACGCTTCAGTTGGTGGGTTGCTGCGATTCGACGCTCGAGATCAGGCATGTGTGCGGCACCATAAAAAACGGCAATTTTACGTTTGCCCTCGGTGATCTGACGATGGAGGACCTCAGCAACTTTCGAGTTCCGATCGGAAATCAGAATTGTGGTGAGCGTGGGGCCGACTTGGTCGACTAAATTGCTGGTGTCAAACTGTTCTGCAAGCATTCGCTTGAATTTTATCTTGGCGTGAGGATCCGAGATCAAAGCCAGTAAATCGAAGGGTTGTTCGTCTGAGATTATACTGGTTTTAGATTTGACAGCGGCCTCAGCCTCAAATCGCTGAGCTTGGAGGTTTGAGATGCGGATGAGGTCTGAGGTGACATTAAGTGCAAGGCTTAGCTCGTTATCTCCACGCGATCGGATGGCGTCCATCATCTGCTGAGGAGAGAGGTCGGCATGCACGAAATTTGAACGGGTATAATCAATCGATTCGAGCTGGCCGGCGAAACCGAAAAGACCTTTGCCAATGGCCATTAAAGTGTCAACCAATCCATCCGGCTGGCTGGTTCTCCTCTCCGAGAGCGCCGCCCTATGCTCAATCCCCGCGGGGGTAACCAGCTCGTAAAGAACGGCTTCATACTGCGCGAGCTGGGAATTGAGGGTGTTGTAGTAAGAGATGTCGCCAACGTGAACAGCAGAAATGAGGTCAACCAGAAGGCCCTCCGGTTTTTCCTCGACCAAGCGGACAATAGAGGTTTGAAGCGAGACTGCCTCGTGAGAGGCATCACGTTCAATCCGAAGGTAATCCCGAATGGTGCCGCTGTAGGGTGGAGCAGTAACCGGCCCTCCGTTTGGAGTCTGAAGCGACAGGGCCACGGAAACGAGAGCCGCACCGATGCCGAAAATGGCAGAGGCCAAGAAAAGTGTTTTGAGACGGACGAAGCCCCTAGGGCTACTCCGGGCGAACAGAGTGTGAGATGCTTTTTTCACGATTTGTGTTTTGAAGCCTCCGACAAGTATCAGGCGGAGATGTTCAATCTCTTAACAAAGCCATTTTTATTCAGGGTTAGAAGCAGAGACAATAAGCGCAGCAAGAACGGTGTGTGGATCTGTTTGTGTGGTGACGAGCCGGATGTTTGCATCTGCACATGCATGCAGGGTGGAGCGTAAATGTTTTGTACTAAATCTAGATGCGTGAATCGCTGCGAGGCTGAGAGGGTAAAGACTGAGTGAACCGTCTTTTTTGCGCGGAAGATGTGCTGTTGCGGACGGGGGGAGCCGCTCGACGGAGCGCGTAAAATCAAAAGGTCGCACTGGTCGAGGAAGTTTGTGACGTTCAAGCAAGTCTTTGGCCACAAGCAAATTGCGAATCGTTGGAACGATTGCTGCCAGCAAAATGCCCATCGCCGTTTCGTTTTGTGCAAAGAGTGCGTCGAGCAATTCTAGCGCTCTGGCCGTGCGACCTGCGGCGATCGCGTTACCCAACTCAAAGACCACCGCTCCACGGGTGGGAGCGACCAAAAGAGCCACATCCTCCTCAGTCAACTTGCGACGCTCTCCAATGTAGAGGTCAAGTTTCTCCATCTCGACAGCTAGGGCACGCGTGTCGGCCCCGACGCGTTGGATTAAAAGGAGGATTGCGTCTTCTTCCGCAGTGATCCCTCTCTGTTTCAAAGAGGCGATGGTGCGGCTCATCGCTTCCTCCTCCCAACCGGGACGGGTTTCGTCGAGTTTGTCGTAAATATCGCTTTCGCCGAGAGTGGATAGAGTTTTAAACGCACGCCGGCGTTTATCGGGGGCGATTGTGCTGATTATGACAGCGCACCACTCTGGCAGGCCCACTTCCAGTGCTGAGGCGATGATCTCCAATGCCCGTTCTGCTGCGTCGGAGCGTCCCAGAACGTCATCACCCATAAAATTGATGTTTTTGAGCCAAACAAGCTTTTTGTCCGCAAACATCGGCAAGCTCTGCACCGCTCCGGCGAATTGACCTGCCCTCTGGATAGCTTGCTCGGCTGACTCCGCCGCTCCATCCAAGATCTCGGCGGCAAACTCTCCACCCCATTTTGACAAAAGGCGGTCAAACAACGCGGCCGCATGTTCTTTTACAGCTCCCTCGTCGCTGCCTGCGACAAAGAAGAAGTTTTTGTTGGGTGCGGATTTTGCGTTTTTGGATGTGGGCTTTTTTGTCGTCCGGGCCACCATAAATTATGACACTGCCTGTCGTCTGTCCGAAGTCAAGTCTGCTTGCGGCTGGGCAGATAAGGTGAAATGATTTGAAATGATTAATTCCGAATTGTCTTTCCCTGAGATTGTCCAAAACGTGAGAGCCGACGGACGAAAGGTGGACGATATTCGCCCTTTGATCCTCGAACCAGGGATTGCACCGCACGCTTGCGGCTCTGTGCTCGTTTCTTCGGGCCGGACGAAAGTTATTTGCGCTGCGATGATTGAGGAAGGTGTTCCGCGATGGATGAAAGACCAGGGTTTGACTGGCGGATGGCTTACAGCCGAATATTCCATGCTCCCGTATTCCACTCTGCAACGTAAGGCTCGCGACACGGCCCGTGGTCGTCCCGATGGGCGGAGCATTGAAATCCAGCGGCTTATCGGGCGGGCGCTTCGGGCTGTCGTGGATCTTGAACAGCTCGGTCCTCGCACGTTGATGATCGACTGTGATGTGTTACAGGCTGATGGAGGGACTCGCACCGCTTCCATCAATGGTGCCTGTGTGGCGGCTGCTCTTGCGTTTGGAAAACTTATCGCTGACGGATTGCTGAAACGCTCTCCGCTGAGAGAACCGGTCGCAGCGATTAGTGCCGGCGTTGTGAAAGGAATTCCCATGGTGGACCTCTGTTACGAGGAGGATCGCGACGCTTCAGTGGATCTAAACCTCGTCATGACGGCGTCGGGACGTTTCGTTGAGATTCAAGGCTCCGGTGAGGAGGCCACCTTTACCGAGGTGGAATTGGCTGGGATGATCACACTGGGGCGGTCGGCTATTTTGGAAAAGATTATACCGGTCCAAGTCCAGGCTGCTGGATTGTAGCTGTTGGGAGAGCGCCTGGAGCGTTATTTTTAATTGACGCTTCTGGTAGAGCATGGCCTAGAAGAGCCGCCGCCCAGATAGAAGCGGATGCAGCGGTGGCCATTCGCTCGATCGTTCCGGGCGAGGCCATGCGACGGGCCAATTCTCCAACCGCTGCGAGATATTCATTCACCAGACCTTGATGGGCGAGAATGAGGACCAGTATTCGGATCTTTTTCGGCTCTTTATTTGGTAAAAGAAGCTCTATTGGTTGAGGCCATGACCCGCCAGCCACTATGATTCCGTGGACGTTGGTGCTCCGCAAATGAGGCAGCCAGATACCGCCCTCAAGCACAGTTTCGAGCGCCTCCGCGTTGTGTTGCAACTCTTTGGAGACTACATCGAATGAAGTGATTCCAGGATGATCGCGTAATCCTGTCATTACTGTGTGGAGTGCATCAAAGCACCCTTGAGCGGAGAGTGGTTGATGAATATCTTTTATCCTAAGATAATCGCGTAGGGTTGGCATAGGTCAAAAGCTACTTCCCGTCCACTTCAGTTTGTCACGGAGCACGTCGAAAAAAGTACTCCCTTGCAAGCTTGCGAGTTGGATAGTGAAGGGTGCGCGGCTAATGGTTAGGTGGTCGTCCGCAGACAACTCGACAGGATCTCGTCCGTCAGTAGAGAACAGGATACAGCCGCTGGACGCTGGATGGGGGTAGATCTCAAGTCTGCACGAGTCAGGGAGAATGAGGCTGCGATTTGTCAGAACATGCGGGCAGATGGGGGTGACCACAAACGTCTGAGCCTGAGGGTGAACAATCGGTCCGCCTGCAGCGAGAGAGTAGGCAGTTGAGCCAGTTGGAGTCGCAATAATAACGCCATCAGCATTATATTCAGTCAGAAAAAGGCCCTCAACTCGGAGCTCAATTCTTGCGAGATTTGGTGAGACACCTCGGCTCAACACACAATCATTGAGCGCATGGAAACGTTGTTTTTCGCTGTTACCAGATATCAGTGTCGCACCAAGTAGGGTGCGGGTAGAAAGGTTGAAGGTGCCGTCCAAAATCCCGTTTACTGTCTCTTCGATGTTTTCGGAACTTGCGGTGGTTAAGAACCCAAGTGATCCGATGTTGATACCAAGCAGCGGAGGAAGATGTGTACCAAGTTCATGTATCACTCGAAGCATGGTGCCGTCACCTCCCAACACAAGAAGCAGACTGCAGCGTGCGGCAAGTTCCGCAGGCGAACAGCCCCCAGTTTCACCGATCAAGCTAGCGCTCTCAGTGTCGAGCAGGAGTTTTGCTTTCCGCTTCGAGAAAGCTTGGTGAAGTGCGGAAAGGACGGCGGGCGCTCCGGGTTTTGATGTGTGGGCAATGGCACCTATTTCACTTTGAGCCATGCGAGAAATTCGACGTTTCCATCGGCACCTGTGATCGGGGATTCTATGCATCCTTGCCATAGCACATCTCCACGGGCTTGGCAAAAGTCACGGAATCCTTCCAGCACTACCTTGCGCAGTTCTGGATCTCGAATCACACCGCCACGTGGCACTTGACCCTTTCCCGCTTCAAATTGAGGTTTCACCAACGCGATGACGTCACCACCGTTATTCATAAGATTGAGCACTGCGGGAAGGACAAGCCTGAGGGAGATAAACGATAGATCCAAAGTGGCAAGTGAAATCGGCTCTGGAAAGAGGTCTTTTGTTAAATATCGGGCGTTGGTTCGCTCAAAAACAACAACTCGTGGGTCATTGCGCAGG
Organism: uncultured Chthoniobacterales bacterium; assembly: GCA_937924445.1. GTDB lineage: Bacteria > Verrucomicrobiota > Verrucomicrobiia > Chthoniobacterales > CALDSX01 > CALDSX01. The sequence goes on along the minus strand of CALDSX010000080.1, from coordinate 14,050 downwards.
GACCATGCGAGTTGGCCGTAGCCTACGTCCACTGCAAATACTTTGGCCGCTCCACGGCGTAGGAGCACCTCGGTGAATCCCCCCGTGGAGGCACCTGTATCCAGGCAGATCTTCCCGGCGGCTGACAATTCAAAAGCGTCTATGGCGGCACTCAGCTTGAGCGCACCTCTGCCGACAAAGTTGTGCCCGTTGCGTTTCGGGCGGTGGCTCAACGGCGCATTAGCCTCAACCCTAATACCCGGCTTTGTAAGGGGCTGTTCGCCTAGAAAAATCTCCCCAGCAAGAATCGCGGCTTGTGCTTTTTCACGCGAGGAAAATAACCCGCGCATTGTAAGTGCCAAGTCGAGCCGCAGATGACGCGGCATACGGGGATGTGTTTCCATTTATTTCGCGCCGAAACCGATTAAAACGGCAGGAATGGTTTGAAAAAGTATTTTCAGATCTAACCAGAGTGACCAGTTATCTATGTATTCGAGGTCGAGTTTAATCCAATCTTCAAAATTGTTTATTTTGTTTCGGCCTTTGACTTGCCACAAGCAGGTGAGGCCAGGATGCACGCTCAGCCGTCGGCGGTGAGCGGGGTCGTTGAATTTTGCGGTTTCATAGACGGGCAGTGGGCGGGGCCCAACCAAACTCATCTGCCCAGCCAGAACATTGAACAACTGAGGCAACTCATCAATACTTGTCCGCCGCAGCCAGGCACCAAATGGAGTTACCCGCGGGTCTTTTTCTAGTTTAAACACCGGACCGCTCATTTCGTTGAACACCTCGAGTTCTGCAAGACGCCTCTCGGCGTCCGCATACATGGTGCGAAATTTCAACATTCGGAAAGGGCGCCCATGTTTGCCGCTTCTTTCCTGCGAGAAAAGTATTGGCCCGGGAGAGCTAAGCCGCACGCCAATGGCTGCCACAAGCATCAGCGGTGAAAAAAATGCCAGCGCAGCTACCGCAAGAACCCGATCCATCAATGTTTTACAGAGTATCGCCCATGAAAAATCTGGAGTGCAGCGAAACGTGAGAACAGGTCGATGACCGAATAGTTCAAAACATGGGCGTGCGATACTCGTACTGATGAAGTCGGCAAAAAGGCTTGATTCGACGCCCTCAAGCTCGCAGATTTGAATGCCCGCTTCGACAGTGTTGAGCTGAGATTTACCAGCAGCGAAGAGCACACGGTCGGCCGCGGATTTATGCAGCGCTTCACGTAGGCTCTCCAATCCGGTTTTTTCTATATCAATCTCCGCGATGACATCGATCCCAAGTTCTGGATCTGCTCGGATGCTTATGGCCAGAGAGCGTGTTGCCTCGGGGTCGCCAACCACGATGGCCCGTTCTGCCACACGACCGCCCTGGGCGGCCTTGCGCAATCGAAATGCGATAAAACGGTCTTTAGCGACCAGCGCGCCGGCTGCAAAGATTCCGAAAAGAATGAGAACCGCACGACTGGGAACATAGAATTTTAGGAAAATAACGCATGCTGCGAGAATCACCCCAGTCCAAAGCAGGCTTCTGGAAATAATACCGAGCGTTTTGATGAAATTGCGTTTTGGAACTCCCACGTAAAATCCGTGCAATTCTAAAAAAAGAGGGGTCGACGGGATGATGATAGCTAAAATCCAAATGAAGTCCGAGAAAGGCCCGATACTTGACGGGAGGTCAAACCAAAATGTGCCTTTCCAACGAATTTGATGTGCAAACCAGAAGCAGGCTGTCAAAATCAGAATATCCAAAAACTGATTCAGCTGGATGCTAATTTCTCTTTTTCGTCTAAACATTTGAGCGGGCAGAATTCGGAGGTTCAAAGAACCTCTTAATCTTCCATGAACGCGTTAAGTTAAAGTCACATTTCATGATAACTTCGTCAAACAAACTGCAAAAGGAATTTCTTTTGGGTCCTCCCCGAGTCGTTGGAGTTGCCCTGAGCAGGGAAGATCTTCTGACTGCCCGGCGGCTCTTGCCGGGTAGCGTAGACGCTCTTGAGCTGCGGCAAGATGCTTTTTTACCCGAGGAAGAAAGTGCAGCCATAAAAATGGCCGGACAAATCGGCTCGCCTCTTATCCTCACGCTGCGGCATTTTTCGGAAGGAGGACATGCCAAAATCACAAATCGGCAGCGGCTCCAACGTTCTGCCGCAGCTCTTCAACTGCTAACGGAGGTTGGTTATGCCACCAATGCACAACAAGGGCAGACGACTCGTTGTGTTTTCGTTGATATCGAGCTGCGCCAAATTACCAGGTTGAGGAAATTTTATTCGATTACAGAGAAGTATCAGGCTGGATTGATCATGTCATACCATAATTTTCGAGCGACTCCTTCCGCGGGAAGACTGCTTTCCCTTGCAAAGAAGGCCTGTTCTTTAAGGGCTGATGTTGTTAAAATCGCCTGCACCCCTCAATCCGCACGGGATCTTGCGGCTATGTTCAGCCTTCTGGCTTTTTGGCGAAATCGCACACCGCTTGCACTCATGGGCATGGGACCACTCGGACCAGAATCCCGAGTCCTCCTCGCAAGGCTTGGCTCGATTCTCAACTACGGTTATCTGAGAAGACCCTCCGCTCCTGGCCAATTGGAGGCTGTGAAGTTAAAAAGGCTGCTCTCTGGCTCTGAATGCTGAATGAGAAGCGCCTTATTCAACTTGACAGATTCGCCAAGGGATATAGCACCCATTTCTCACACCCGTTCTCCTGCGGCTGGTTCTTTGCTGTTGTGGCGGTGTTGCGCTTGCTTGCTCCTCGGACCGCATAATGCCATGTAGCCCTTCGTCTTTCTCCGCGCGTGCGCCTTGCCACATCGGGATACCTGCGCGCCTCGTTACGGAAAGTGTGAGAAAAGCGGGCTAGCGGTGGTGTCTCTCTAATGGGTGCGTTGACGCTCCGGCAAGAGGCCTGCGGCTTTCATTTCATCTAGACGGCGGTACATTGTGCGACGGCTTATGCCGAGTTTCCTGCAAGTCGCTGAAACATTGCCGCCAGACTCATCAAGTGCCTTGAGAATTGCCTGCGTTTCCAATTCGCGAAGTGTGAAATCGTTTTTAGCGGCAAAGTTTCGGCGCATGGTTGACGATGCGGTTTGGCCGATGCCTCGCAGAGTTGCTGGGAGGTCGCGTAAGGTGATTTTGCTTCCGCGGGCCATCACTACGCCATGCTCGACAGCGGCACGCAATTCACGGACATTTCCGGGCCAATGATAATTGATAAATGCTGACACGGCGTCTGCGGTAAATTCAAGCATCGGTTTATCGTTTTCGGCGCAGAATTGCCGGAGGAAGGCTTGCACCAGCAGAGGGATATCTCCAGGTCGCTCCCTCAGAGGTGGCATCCTTACTTTGACCACGTTGATTCGATGGTAGAGATCCTCTCGGAATGATCCTTCAGCAGCCATTTTTGCGAGATCTTTATTTGTGGCAGCAACCAGGCGAACATCCACCTCGATCTGTTTGTTGCCACCAACGCGCTCAAATGTTCGCTCGCCGAGGATGCGAAGGAGCTTAACTTGTGTCGCAGCATCAATTTCGCCTATTTCATCCAGAAAAATAGTGCCACCATCGGCTTGCTCGAATCGTCCGATGCGGCGTTCTGTTGCACCAGTAAAAGCCCCTTTTTCGTGGCCAAAAAGTTCGCTTTCCAACAAAGTAGGGGTGAGCGCTGCGCAGTGTACGGCTACGAACTTTGCCTGGTTTCGTCGGCTTAGGGTGTGGATCGCCTTAGCGGCGAGTTCCTTGCCTGTGCCGCTTTCCCCCTCGATGAGCACGGTGGCTCTGGAGGGGGCAACTTGCCGGATCGTGTCCAAGACCTCGACCATGGCAGGGGACTCGCCGATGATGCTCTCCAGCCCGAATTTGCTGTCAATATGTTGGCGCAAGTCGGTATTTTCTTTTTCAACAGCCCGCGCGTGGATCGCTCGTTTGATGCGAAGTTCCAGTTGTTCGAGATCGAGAGGTTTGGTTACAAAATCAAAAGCACCACGGCGCATCGCCTCGACTGCTGCGTCTACAGACCCGTAGGCGGTCATCATAATCACCGCCGGGGGATGCGCCATAGCGAGCGCTTTGTCTATCAAATCCATTCCGCTCTCCCCTCCCAGCCGTAGATCGGTGACAAGCACGTCAATGGACTCCGCTTTAAGCACCCGCAGCGCCCCGGCGACGTCCGAGGCGCAATAGACATCAAACTCATCCTCCAACATGGCACAGAGGCCATCGCGAGTGTTTTTCTCGTCATCGACGACGAGCACTGTAGGCATCATAATGATTAACAACAACCTACGCACGGCCTGCTGCAACAGAAAATTTTCTTCTTTCCCGCAACCCCCTTGACTTTGCAGCGTCGTTAGGCAGATTAACCTTATCAACACAATCCGGCTGACTGAGGCGGAGTGGGTTTTCCCACTCCGTTTCTTTTGACAGGCAAAACAGCCGAACGTCGTTTTGTTGCGCCCGCGCGTTCCCTTTGCCGATCGGGTGTTTGCACCCGCGTCGTTCTCTGGGTCCCACCGGATGCTGGAACCTGAACCCGAAAGACAAATATCAAACCGATCTCACAGATGAACAGCGAGTTTATCGCAATGCTCGAATATCTCGAACGAGAAAAAGGCATCAGTCGAGATGTGCTTATCGAAGCTGTCTCTGGTGCACTACTTCAGGCGTCCAAACGGAGTTTTGGGCCGGCGAAGGATCTGCGTGTCGATATAAATCCTAAAACCGGCGTTATTCGATCCTTGGCGAGTCTCACCGTAGTGGAGACTGTCACAAACCCACACGATGAAATTTCCCTTCAGAAAGCTCGGGTCGTCCGAGGCGATGCCGAGATTGGTGACGTCATCGAAGTGGAGGTTACTCCAAAAAATTTCGGGCGGATTGCCGCTCAGGCCGCAAAACAAGCCATGATGCAACGGCTGCGCCAGGCCGAAAAGGAGCTCATCTTCTCGGAATTTAAAGACCGTGCCGGAGACATTGTTAGCGGCACTGTTCGACGCTTTGAACGTTCCGACGTAATTGTTGACCTTGGAAAATTTGAAGCCACAATGCCCAATCGCGAACGGGTTGCCACAGAGGATTATGCGATTGGGGATCGTATCCGGGCTTACGTTGTTGCAGTTGAAAATGGCCCCCGCGGACCGGAAATCATACTCTCACGCAGCCATCCGAATTTTGTAAAACGTTTGTTTGAGGTCGAGGTGAGCGAAATAGCAGACCGCACCGTTGAACTTCGTGCGATCGCACGCGAACCCGGTTTTCGGACAAAAGTCGCGGTTTGGAGTGCGGACAACAAGGTGGATCCCGTAGGTGCTTGCGTTGGCATGAAAGGCTCTCGCGTTCGAAATATTGTTCGCGAGCTAAACAACGAAAAAATTGATATCATCCGCTGGAGCCCCGATCCTCGGGAATTCGTCATTGAAGCTCTAAAACCTGCCAAGGCCAAAACGGTCACCGTAGATCACGCAGGTAAACGCGTTCACGTGCTCGTGGACGAATCGGAACTCAGCATCGCCATCGGTAAACGTGGTCAAAACGCCCGCTTGACTTCCCGGCTCACTGGCTGGGATGTCACGATTGAAAAAGCCCCGTCGGTTCAGGACAATTTTCATGCGCAGGTCGCTAATGCAGCTAAAAGTCTTACCGAAAAACTTGGCATTGAACCCGAAACAGCAAACAAACTCGTGCTCGGCGGTTTCAGCGACATTCAGAGCCTCGCGGACGCGACTCCCATAGACATCGCAAACATCGCAGCAATCGAGATTGAACGTGCAGAGGAAATTTTGCGTCTTGCCTCTGCTACCAATGAAAAGAAATGATTTTTTCAGGCACCTCTCTTCCTCTCGGAAAAGATCGTTAACCAAATAAAACAGACGGATGTCCGCCAAAACACCTACAACAAAAACACCCTCTCGCCAGAGTTCCAAACAGGGCGCCGAAAAAGCGTCTCTCAAGGCTCCAAAAGGAGAATCGCGTGCGCCATCCAGCCAAACTTCAGAGAGAAAAAAAGTTTTCACTGAACAAGCAAGCGATGTCGCTCCAGGGCCCCATAAATTAGAAGACACCCAAAAACCGAAGAAGGTTGAAACCGTTGTACTTGTGGACTTTGAAACGGATACGCCGATCAAACCCGTTCCCACCAAAAAGCCCAAGGCCTCCCTGAAAGGTTTGGCCCCTATCGCTCCCACGGCTAAGCGCCCGCTTCTCCCGGCTGCCCCCCCAGCCGAACCTTTGGAAGCCGATCCGTCACCACCTCCGGTTCAGAAAAAAGAGGTGCTTGATCTAATCGGTGCAGGGGAAGCCAAAAAAAGGCCTGCAGCCGAACAACCCGACAAACCGGTGCAGCTCAAAGAGAATCCTGTAACGGAGGCGAAGAGATCCGTTTCAGAAGATGGTTTGGGTGAAAAGCAGGCCGAAGGCCCCCGCGTCATCCACCTAAAACCGCCGATCAGCGTCACAACTCTGACCCAGGAACTGGGGCTTAAGCCATATCAAGTCATCAGTGATCTTATGGCGATGAATATCTTCGCCAACAGAGATGAGACCATAGATGTCGAATTAGCTCAAAAGGTCTGCCAAATTCACGGAGCTGTTCTTGAAATTGAGCGCCGCGAAAAAGGTGGAGGGGTTCACAAGCCAGAACAGGTCGTCGTTGAACCTGCCCCTCCACCTGAGCCAGCGAAAGAAGAACTCCAGCAACGTGCGCCGATCATCACCTTCATGGGCCATGTTGACCACGGAAAAACATCGCTCATGGATGCCATCCGCGCTACTCGTGTCGCTGCGGGTGAAGTCGGCGGCATCACTCAGCACATAGGCGCCTACTCTGTCACCCGCGGCAAGCAACGCTTCACTTTTATTGACACACCGGGTCATCGCGCTTTTACCGAAATGCGGGCGCGCGGAGCCAAGGTGACAGACATCGTTGTTTTGGTCGTTGCAGCCGACGACGGAATCATGCCGCAAACGATCGAGGCAATCAGCCATGCTAAAGCGGCTGGCGTTCCGATTATTGTAGCGATCAATAAAATAGATCTTCCTGGTGCCAACATAGATCGCGTCAAGACCGGCCTACAACAGCACGACCTGACGCCCGAGGATTGGGGGGGAGAGACTATCTGTGTTCCCGTTTCCGCCACCAAAGGAATGGGTATTGATGAATTACTAGAAATGATTGCTCTTCAGGCTGAAATCCTCGAGCTTAAGGCAAGCGCTACTGAAACCGCACGTGGCACCGTCATCGAAGCACAAATGGAATCTGGGCGTGGCCCCACAGCTACGGTGATCGTCTCCCGGGGCACTCTTAAGCCTGGCGCTCCATTTATCTGCGGCGATCATTGGGGAAAAATCAAGGCCATGTTAGACGATCGCGGCCAACAAATCAAAGAAGCACCCCCTTCAACACCGGTCAAAATACTCGGTTTTTCCGGGCTTCCTCAGGCAGGCGACGAACTTGTTGTCATGGAATCGGAGCGCGACGCGCGCGCTCTTTCGGAAGAGCGACTTTTTAACAAACGCCAGGAGAAACTTGCGGCACCCCAGCGCCCCACGTTGGAGAATCTCTATGCCGAATTGGCCGGTGAATCGAAGAAAGTACTTCGCCTTATTCTTAAGAGCGATGTGCAGGGTTCGCTCGAAGCAATTGTACAATCACTTAAAGAAATTCAGTCAGAGAAAATAGATCTGGAAATCATACACAACGCAGTCGGGCCAATTTCGGAGTCCGACGCCCTTCTTGCTGCTGCTTCGAACGCTGTTATCGTCGGTTTTAACGTTAAGGTCGAGAACGCAGCCACCAATACGGCAAAACGCGAAGGAGTTCAGATTAAACTTTATTCGATCATTTATGAGTTGATTGACCAAGTCAAAGAAGCCATGGCTGGGCTTCTCGATCCTGAGCTACGCGAATCAGTTGTCGGCCATGCTCAGGTCAGAAAGGTTTTTGAGCTTTCCCGTGGCGTCGTCGCGGGTTGTATGGTTACCGACGGACGCATTCTCCGCAATGGCCGTGCCCGTGTCTTGCGCGGACGCCAGCCGATCTACGACGGTGGAGTTGCTACTCTTCGCCGCTTTCAGGATGACGTTAAAGAAGTTCGCCCCGGTTTGGAATGCGGCATCCGGCTCGGTGATTTCAACGAATACGAGGAGGGGGACATTATCGAATGTTACCTTCTCGAAAAAGTCCCGCAGCAGCTTTAGAAAGGCCGTCGGTTCTTGCGAAATTCGTGATGGCGGCCTGTTATCCTTTTATTCCTCTGATGAAACATCGCCTTCAACGAGCCAACGAATTGATTCGCCGAGAACTTGGCGCGATTATCCAGCGCGAAATCATATTTGACGACTCCCCTCTGGTAACTGTGCATCAGGCGAGCGTCACACCCGATCTACGAACAGCACATATCTACGTCGGGGCCGTTGGCCCTGTTGTCTGTCCCAGCAGCATCATTGCTCAACTCGAAGAGCATAGGACTTTCTTACAAGCCGAAATGTCCAAGCGTGTCATCCTCAAATACACGCCGCGATTGTATTTTCACTTCGATGAGTCTATCCAGCGCGGAACGAGGGTGATCGGTATTTTGGAATCGCTGGAATTACCCGACAGCTCTGACGATCCTAGCTCGCGGGATTCCTGAACCGCGCGCAACCATCATCCGAAATTTTAATAGCAGATCAACCGCACGAGGTCTTCGGCAAATTTTCATCCTGAACTCTGCTTTCAAAAGCAGCAGGCAGTTCAGCTTCAAGCGCTGGGGCAAAGAAATCCATGGCACGCGCAGCCACAACCTGAACCGGCACAGCAACCCCCGTCTCAGCCTCGATAGATGTCATCCGCACACCTACCAGACCGCATGGAACGATTTCGTTAAAGGGCGTGAGATCGTTGCAAACATTAAGAGCAAAACCATGCATGGTAATCCAGCGACGAACTCCCACACCGATCGAGGCGATCTTTCTATCTTCCACCCACACACCCGTTAAACCATCACGTCTTTGCGCAGAGAGCCCGAAAGTGTCGAGAAGTCGAATCAAAAAATCTTCAAGAAAACGAAGATAACGATGCAGGTCGCGACCGCGACTGCGTAGATCAATGATTGGATACCCCACAAGCTGACCCGGCCCGTGCCAGGTTGCTTTCCCGCCTCGGCCGATTTCGACTAACTCTGCTGGGAGTGGCTTTTCTCGAGGCAACCCAGAACGATCAGGATGACGGCCCACGGTGTAAACGGGTTCGTGCTCAAGCAAAAAGAGCCTTTCCGGCCCCAATCCGACAAACAACGACTCTAGAGCCGCTTCCTGCATCTGAAGGGCTTTATCGTAAGGCAGTCGTTCAAGCCATTCTGGTTGCGGCCCCGACTGCGTGGCAAATGATTGCTCTTCTTGCTCGGACAAATTCATAAAATAAACGATCCTGACGTCAGAAGATTTCTTTGAAAATAAGCTATCGTCGTTGCGAGCGCGTCTGCCGCATCGACATCCGGCGTGTGGTCAAGCTCAAGCAACGCCCTCACCATGAAAGCAACTTGATCTTTCTTGGCCCCTCCACGACCTGTCAGGGAGCGCTTGACCTGCCTTGGGGCAAATTCGGTTACCGCAAGTCCAGCCTGCGCTGCTGCCAAGAGCGCTGCCCCCCGCACTGCGCCCAGAATTATTGCGGTTTTATGACTCTGCACATAGATGGTGGATTCGATCGCGCACACTTCTGGTTTATGCGTCGCAATGGCCATGCTAATATCTTTATGAATCCGAAGAAGCGCCTCCGAAAGTGAGACGGAGGCGGGCACTCGGATAGTCCCATACCCCAGGGATCGAAGAGATAGGCGCCTGGCGTCTCTAACAGATCCGTTTTCCACAACCGCCCAACCAGTAGCGCGCAGCGACGGGTCAACTCCAAGCACGCGCGTATAACGCAGGATCTTATGTGGCATAGAAGGCAATAATAATCAGACTCTTTTAGAGGAGGCAAGTAGCGATCCGGCAGCAGATTCCCGCAGCAGATAATACCCAGGTGTCCTGTCTTAGCAAAAAAAAGCGAACTGGGAGTCTCCTCCACGGAAAATTTCCGGAGACGCCTTCGCGCAACTTCAACTTTAGAAGCACCACACCAAACAGGAATAAAAAGTGCTGCCGAAACACACTCAGTAAATAAACGGATCAGTCAATCAAAACAGTTTGTTCTTGCGTATGAGCATTTTTGTGTTTTAGTGGCTATCTCCTAATTTTCACCTTACTACACATCGCATGAGCGAAACTGCTACTCTCACTGAATCCCCGTCACTTTTGACCGAGTTACTCGAGTCAGGGGTTCACTTCGGACACCAGACCAAGCGCTGGAATCCCAAGATGCGCCCGTTCATTTTTGAACAGCGCAATCAAATTTATATCATTGATCTCAATCAAACCCTACGCCAAATTGAGGCTGCGTGCAATTTCCTTACTGAAACCGCAAGAAACGGCGGCAAGGTTCTCTTCGTTGGCACGAAGAAACAGGCCCAAGATGCTATCAAAGAGGCGGCTACCGCTTGCGGTATGTTCTATGTCAACCAACGCTGGCTCGGCGGCACATTGACAAACCTGACCACTATCCGCAAGAGCGTCGCGCGACTTGAACAGATAGAGAAAATTCTCTCCTCTTCGGATTCTCCTTGGAACAAAAAAGAAATTGCCGCGATGACCCGTGAAGCTAACAAAATTAAACGCAATTTAGAAGGGGTCCGCCGCATGGAGCAGTTACCCGACGCAATAATTATCATTGACACACCACGTGAGAGTATTGCAGTGGCCGAGGCAAATCGGTTAAATATCCCAGTGGTGGCTATCGTGGATACAAACGCCGATCCCGAGCCGATCACATTCCCTATTGCCGGAAATGACGACGCCATTCGCTCTATCAGACTCATCCTTCAAAAACTTGTTGATGCGATCTATGCCGGGTCAAACTTACCCTCGAAAAGGTCGGACAACGAATTGATGGCTGTATCCGCTTAAAACCAACAAAATCTGAAGACCGGCGACTCTCGAAAAATTCACGCCGGCGAGACACCTTTGTCACACATCCACCCAAAATAATGCGTTGGAATGTGCCCAAAGGAATGCGCATGCACTAGACCCAGTCAAAAATATCAAATCAACCTTCGTCATGAGCCAGGAAATCGATTCAAAACTCGTAAAACAACTCCGGGAACGCACCAACGCCGGAATGATGGATTGCAAAAAAGCCCTCTCCGAGGCAAACGGTGATATTGAACAGGCTGAACTAATCCTTCGCAAAAAAGGAATTGCCAGTGCGGGCAAAAAAGAGGGGCGCATCGCCAAAGAGGGATTGGTTCATAGTTACATACATCTCGCTGGTCGAGTGGGCGTTCTGGTTGAAGTGAATTGCGAAACCGATTTTGTCGCCAAGACCGATAGCTTCAAAGATTTTGTTAAAGACATCACCCTTCACATTGCCGCCGCCGCACCTCTTTACGTCTCTAGGGACCAAGTATCAGAATCTGTTGTCGCGACAGAGAAAGAAATCGCCGCAGCACAGGTTGAAGGTAAGCCCAGCAATGTCATTGACAAAATTGTTCTCGGGAAGATTGAAAAATTCTATTCCACTGTCTGCCTTTTAGATCAGCCTTTCATTAAAGATCCGGGCAAAACTATTGGTGAACTCTTAAAGACCAAAATAGCTGAGTTGGGTGAGAATATTATTATTCGTCGGTTCGCTCGTTTTGTTTTGGGTGAAGGCACTGAATTCTGAGAGATTTGCCTTTGTTGGGGTGGGCGCAAACGTGTGAATTACTTGCAGGTTTGTGCATTCCGAGCCTTCGTCTATTAATGATTAAATTTTTCTAAAATCTACTTTAAAGGCTCACGCAATGTCGCAAGAAAAACGCAGATTCTGGCTAAATTTCCCTGCCAAGCTGATCACCCGACCGGTGATATATGAATTAGGAAAAAATTTCCCCATTGTCACGAACATCCGTCAGGCTAGTGTGGCCGATGAGATCGGAATAGTTTCTCTCGAACTTGATGGCTCACGGGAAGATATCAAAACTGCCATCTCTTGGCTCGAAAGTCTAGGGGTTAAAGTGGAGCCTGTAGAGATCAATACCATAGAAGGATAAAGGTTGCTCTCATGACCAGCAACAGCGGCATACTCAAAACATAAATAGATTTTCATGTCAAAAAAAGCGCTTATTACTGGCATTACCGGACAGGATGGTTCGTATTTGGCCGAGCTTCTTTTGAGCAAAGGCTATCAAGTGCACGGAATTGTTCGCCGCACGAGTTCACTGGCGCGTTCGAGAATTGATTCGATCACCGCCAATGAAAATCTTCAACTGCACTATGGCGACCTCTGCGACAGCGTTGCCTTGGTAAAGCTCCTCTATGAACTGGAGCCAGACGAGGTCTATAACCTTGCCGCACAGAGTCACGTCCGAGTTAGCTTTGATATCCCAGAATACACACTCGACATCACAGGCACAGGAGCCGGTCGCATTCTCGAGGCGATTGTTGAATCTGGCATAGGCAAAAAAGTCCGTTTTTACCAGGCGTCATCCTCTGAGATGTATGGCAAAGTGCGCGAAGTTCCTCAGCGCGAGACCACTCCATTTTATCCACGATCGCCCTATGCGTGTGCGAAGGTCATGGCACACTATCTGACAGTAAATTACAGAGAGTCTTATGGGCTGTTCGCCTGCTCAGGAATTCTCTTCAACCACGAATCCCCGCGTCGCGGTGAGAATTTCGTTACCAGAAAAATCACTATCGCTGCGGCACGAATAAAGGAAGGCAAGCAAAAAGTCCTTAAGCTTGGCAATCTCGAAGCCAAACGCGACTGGGGTTACGCGCCCGAATACGTCGAGGGGATGTGGCGAATGCTCCAGCATGAAACGCCAGATGACTACGTGCTTGCAACAGGTCAGACGCACACTATCGCAGAATTTCTCGATGCCGCCTTTGGCTATGTGAATCTCGACTGGCATGACTACGTCCAATTTGACGAGCGTCTTCTTCGTCCAGCAGAAGTGGATTTGCTGATAGGGGACTGTTCAAAGGCAGAAAAAATACTCGGCTGGTCCCCGTCAACTTACATGAAAGATCTAGCCAGAATAATGGTTGAAGCCGATCTCGCAGCAGTCCGCACAGGGATTTTGTAAAAATTCCAGGCAATAGATTTTCTCGTTTGCCTCGTTGCTGTTGCGTATTCACAAACCCAATTAGACAGAGTTGTCAGCTCCGAACACCGCTTCACAAAAGGCGTGTAGAGCCACATGGTTTTTTATGCCGGGGGATACCTCAACACCACTCGAAACATCAACGGCATAAGGACGAATTTTTCTAACCGCCCCTCCGACGTTTATCGCACTAAGCCCGCCGGAGAGTATCACACGTTTGTCCTTCAAATCGCGGACAAGCTGTGCCACGCGATCCCAATCACCAGTCAGCCCCGTGCCACCAAGCCGTCCGTCAGGCGCAGGTGTGTCCAGCAAGATAGTATCAAACGGGTAACTGTAAATGGATGCCCACTCGCTGTCTGCGCTTGGTCGCAGAGCCTTGACCACGCGAAAACCAAGCTGACGAGCTATGTTAATTGTCTGCGGGCTTTCGTGCCCGTGAAATTGAACGCAGTCAAAATAACTCACTGACGCGAGCTTTGCCAGAAATTCTAAATCAGGGTTCACAACCACAGCCACTCGCGAGATAAGCGGTGGTAGCATTCCGATCCAGTCCGCATCCAAAAGCTCTACGTGCCGTGGCGACGCGGGGTAATGGATAAATCCAAGTGCGTCTGCGCCCGCTGCACAAGCCTCCAAAGCATCCTCACGACGCGTGAGCCCACAAATCTTTATTCGCGTTCTTCTGTGGTTCATTAAAAAAAATCCAAAGCTTTAATTGTATAAATCGTTGCGAAAGTAACTGCGCTAAGCGGCAGCATATTGAGTCGTTTTGAGTTGGAAAAACGAGCGGACAAGTTTGGTGTTTTTCTGAATGGATCGCATGATGTTAAGCATGTTGCGTTTCATGGCTTCTTTGTTGTTGATGAATAGCTTTGCCAACCGAGCCTTGGCGTGATTCCACACTTGT
>CALDSX010000079.1 GCA_937924445.1 uncultured Chthoniobacterales bacterium | reverse complement strand
GTCATCAAGCACTTTGAGCAATTGTCCACTGGGATCGTATTCGTAACGTTGCACCTCGCCATTCCATGAGCGGCGGGTGAGCTGGCTGGCCGGGTCCCATTCGTAAGCGAGCAGTTTGGGAGCACCAAGGCTGGAGCCGGTGAATTCGATCCGCGCCAAGCGGCTGCGCGCATCGTAACCGATGTTGGCCACGATCTCGGCGGTGTCCGGCTTGTCGCCGCCGTAGAGCTTCTGGATCACGCGACCGGCGTTGTCATAGCGGTAGGTGAGCGTGGGCAATCCGTTGCTCACGATGCTGGCCAGCCGCCCGGCGGCATCGTAGGTATAATACGTCTGCTGGAGGACTTCCAGCCGGGCGTGTTTGCCGGCTTTGCCGCCGGTGCTTGGCAATGCCGGGATGATGCGGGCGAGATGGAGGGCGGTGCGTTGGCCCCGTGCGTTGTGCGCAAAACGCAGGATCGTTTCCTCACCCCCGTGCCGCACGAGCGTCGAGACCACGCGACCGAGCTTGTCGTAAGAATACTCGAAGGAGGTCTCCGGCGTCGTAGCCGTCAGCACGCGGCCTTCTTTGTCGTGCGTGTATTCGATGCGCTGTCCATTACCGTAGTCTAGCAGCGTGAGGCGTCCGTCTTTGTCGTAGGTATGGCGGATCGTCTGCTCGCCATTGGTGCGTTCGATCAGGCGTCCTTGGTCGTCGTATTTCCAAGTGAGCGTGCCGCCGAGAGGATTGACCTGCTTGATGAGACGTCCCATGGGATCGTATGCAAAGGTGATCTTATTGCCATTGCCGTCAATCTGCGCGATGCGGCGGTTAAACTCATCGTATTCATAGCGCGTCACGCTGCCGTTGGGCGCATGCTCGGCCAGCAGGTTGCCCCGGGCATCCCGCTCGACCTTGCGCTCCCGTCCCAGCGGATCGCGTTCCCCGATTACCTGCCCGAGCTCGTTGCGGACGTATTGGAGGGCGGTCTCCCCATTTTGTTTGATCGCTTCGATTTGCCCCTGCTTGTCAAAAGCATACTCCGTGCGGGTGCCATCAGCGGCGATTTGTGCTTTGACCCGCCCGTGCGGATCATATTCCACGCGCTCGGTCAGCCCGTTGCGCGTGACTGCCGTGCGTCGCCCGAGTTGATCATACAAAAAGCTGGTCGTGCCGCCCTCGGGGTCTGTGATGGAGGCGATTTCTCCCCGGTTGGTGTAGGTGTAGCGCGTGATGGCTCCGGCGAGATCCTTCGCGGCAGTGAGACGTCCCTGCTCGTCGTAGGCAAATTCGCCCACCACTTCCCAGGCCCGGCGCGTGCCCCGCCGCACCCGGATCGGTTTCGGTTCGAAAAAGTCCCGCCCCCGCGGTCGCCAATTCGGATCGTAATCGTAGAAGGTGATGACTCCATTGGCATCGTGCATTTCGGTCATCAGCCCGGTGCGACGGTCGTAGCGATACTCGACCAAGAGCTTGCCACCCTCCTCGATGCGCCGCAGCTTGCCATCGTAGCGCTGCCCCGGAGCGCGATAATAATACGTCTTGCGCTCCGGCCCCGAGCTCGGCTTGGCTGTGACGATTCCCCGATTGGCGACAAAACCGATCTCTTGGCTGATCCCTGTGCGCCCGGTGACCGTGATCTGGTCGCTCAGCCATTGCTCATCCTTCTTGCCCTTGCGGGCATAGGCATAAGCAAAATCCCGGTCCTCCACCAGCCACCAGTTGGCCGGATTGCGCTTGGCATTCGGTTCCTCCTTCGGCTTGTCGCCATCAAAGGGTGGCACAAACTCCGTTTTGAACTCTGCCACATCCGCCGGGTCATTTCCCTCCCCCAACACGGTGCGGGCCAGCACATTCGCCTCGGGCTGATAAACAAAGTTGACCGACCTGCCAATTGGCGGTGCCCAGCCCACCAGCCGGTCCTCCCGCCCATCCTTGGCGTAGGCGAATCGCTGCCGCGGTTGCCCGGCGACTTCCAAGGCGAAAAGCCGCCGGTTCTCCCCATAAGCGGCCTGCAGAAGCACCAAGCGCGTCCCCGATGCCGCATCCCGCAACTGAATGCCATGGAACCTGTCGCCCGCCCATGCGAACTCCAGCACCCGCCCCGTGGGCGAAGTGACCGAATCCAGCCGCCCCCTGCTGTAGCCATACTGCCATCCCTCGGCGTTGGTAATGTTCACCCGATTGGCCGACATCCGCGCCCGCCAGTTGCCATCAAAGCTGCGGAAATCACCCGCCCGCCTACCATCCTCGTTGAACCCGACCATCCCGCCGGAGGGCATCGTCCAGACCAAAACGCCGAGCCCGCGTGGGAGCACCGTGCTTTCCAGTTGCGGACACCACCATTGATTCCCAAACATCCCCGCCTGCTGGCGGTTGTTGCGGTAGATGAGTTGCAGCGGAAAGGAAAACTCCGGCGAGGCATTGATTTGCCTCAGAGAATACTCGGCCGTCCACCCGCCCTCATGCAACGCCCGCCCCACCTTCGATGGGGCAAACGTCCATGTGGCAGGGGAGGCGTGCAGGGAGCTTACGATGGCAGCAAGTCCCAGAATGACCAGAAGACTTGATTTCAACTGAGTATGGGCATGATAACAAGATGTGGTCACAGTTTAGGGTGCTATTGATTCGGAAGAATATTTTCGACAAGTTTTTCCGCATCGAAACCAACTTTCTTCAGAAACTGCAGCAATGACGCATTTTTATAGGTTGCGGCGTCATAACCAGTCCATGGAGTAACTTGCGGCACTTTTTCCTGGATAAGATAGATATGGAAGTAGGCTGGCGTATGATTGTGAAAACCTATGCGCACTGCGATTGAACAATTCGGACCTTTCCAAATTGACTTGATGTCGCTTGGACTCCAGAGTGCAGAAAAAAATTGGCTGATTTCGCGTTGGTTTGTTATGCGTATGTCAGTTTTCTCAGAGATTCCAAGAAGCGGGATCATATTTGACTGACTACGGAGACTACAATCTATGTGTGAAACACTTTTTGACAGCCCATTTTCCGAAGTTAGTGCGGCTAACGCAATCGAGTTTTCAGCGGAATACTCTTCAATTCCTAGTAAGGGAATCGAACCCGCTACTGATACAGAGACAGTCACGAGGAATGATATCCACTTCATTCCACTGCTCCCGAGAAGGTCTTTGAATAAGTTCCAGATGTGGAATATACCGAGGCTAATCCTGCATTTTGCAACCGACGAAAGGCACTTGAAAATGGGTCAGATCCTCCAAAGTCATAAAGATCCGAAAACGAAAATGTTACATCTATAGACCACTGGATAATACCGGCGTTTTCCTGCCGGGTAAAGTTACCGGAAGCTGTGCCTCCCATGTTCCCATAAGCTGCGGCTAGGTCGTTTGTTGGGACGCCGCTCTTTACACCGTAGTTAATAACCGGATATGGCTGCGAATAGCTGAAAGCTGACTTTCCGTTAGCAATAAAAATGTTTTGAAAATAATTTTTATTGATTTGTTTCGTGAACTCAGTGGCGCCGAATAGCCTATTTATCTCGCTATTTGGTGCAGTTTCATCACCGCCGTTTGCGAGTGACCACTCAGCTCTACGAACCGCTGCGTTCCATCCAAGTGAACGGAAGCCCTCAATCGCTGCTTGTACCCTAGCGAGGTCGCCAGACTGGACAGCCTCTAGGCCGAGAAAGTCGATCTCACTCGTCGGCACCGCCATGTAGGCGATGTTATTCGCCCCATCGGGAAACCCGCTTGGGTCGGCGGTGGTCCAGCGGGCGAGTTCCGGGTCGTAGTGCCGGAAGAGGAACAAATACTGCCCGGTTTCTTCGATGTAGGGTTTGCCGGTGAAGAAAAGATGTTCGATGGACGATGGAGGATGTGAGATGTCGGAAGCATGAGCAGCTTGCGCTGCTTGCTTGGCTTCCTCGGCTTTGATTTCCGCGATACGCTTTTCGGTTGCGGCTCTGGCCTGCTCGACCGTGGGGATCGGCTCGACGGGGATGCCTTTAATGTGCGTCAGGTTGCCCTTGGCGTCGTAGGTGAAGGTTTCCACAGCCATCGCCGTGGAGGCGAGGGCCGACAAGGTGACAGCCAACGCTGCCAGAATGGGGGTTACTTTTCGTTTCATGGGTTTACTTGGTTTTGTTTTGTTTTCTCATGTTTTTGAAGGGCAGGCGTGGTGCGTTCAGACACCCCTCCTGCCGAAATCTGTGAAAATCGGTGCAAATCTGTGGATCGTTCTTTCTCCCAGATTTCTACAAACTCCCGCGACGGCAGCACCAGCCGCACCTCGGGCAGAATGCTCTCCCTCTCCGCTTCCTCCACCACCCGATAGGTCTGCGTATCACCGTAGAGTGGGGGAGCAGGTTCGTCCTTGAGTTGTGCCGCCAGGAACGCCTCGGCCAGATCCCGGATGCGCGGAGTCAGCGTATGGCCCACCCCGGCGTAGGAACGCCACACCCAAGGCAATCCCATTTCATGACCCCGCTCAAAAAACTCTTTCGTCGGCTCGAAGCGTGGCGCATCGGCTTCTCCGCAAACTATCAGAGCCGGAACATCGCGCAAAGACTCCGTCGGTTCACTCCACCACGCGGCGGAATACGCCACAAACGCCTTCACCCGCTCCGGCTTCCACAGCGCAAACCGATGCGCAAAATGCGCCCCTGCCGAAAACCCGAAAATCAAAATCTTGTCTGTATTCACCCCGGTTTTCTGTTTCACCTGCTCCAGCATCCCCTCCACCTCCGCTCCGCTACCCTGCTCCGGGTAATAATACCCCCGCCCGCTCCGTAATTCCTCCGGCGTCGTCTTGAACGTTGGAGCCAACAACACCAGCCCGTGCTTCTCAGCAAACGCCCTCCACCGCGCATCCAGCATCTCCTCCCCGCTCCCGTTGTAGCCGGGGATGAGGACAAGAATTCCAGCCGCAGAAAAGCCATCAGGTTCAACCATGCTCCAGCTCGACGCGGCAGAAGGACACAAGATGTGCATGGCCATGATGACACAAACCACATACGCACTTTTTTCGGAACGGAATTTCAAAATGGAGTTAGCGAGTAGCTTTAGGCTCACCAAAGAAAAGCAACCCAGGAAGGAAAGCGATATCAAATTCCTCTGGCTTCACTTGATTAATAGCCTCGATTCGAAAGAAAAGTGCTACAAAGTGAAAGTTTGCATTCTGCAAGGGGAGGATTGCGACATAACTGCCAAGGATACCATTGCCAGATCCGATTTTTGTCGCGCCTTCGGATGGTTGAATGATCCTCACTTCGCCAGCCTTCTTCGGAATCAACATCCCTCTCAACGTCTCTCCGTTCGACTGGCCCTGATCCTGTGCAATCTGGTTGCGCCTCGACAACCACGAATCGAAGGCACCTGTGCCGGCTCTTTCCACCACATTGTCCTCTTTTAAGTTTTCATTTAAAAAAGCAACAAACCTGCCTAATGCGCTTTGAACAGCATCCGCCTCGGTTCGGGCGTTAACAATGATTCCATTCTGTGGGTTAACCGCACTTGATTGGTTTACGCTAAAGGACACTGAGAGTGCCGATATTAAAATTGTCAGAGTGAAGCGATTCTTTTTCATGTTATTCAACAAGCAGCTTGATCCCAGATTTATTTGCCATCCACGCTTCGAAGGATTTTGCGTCATTGTAACCTTGGACTCCGATGCACCCGCTGGTTGATGTCGCATCTTTTGGATGAATTCGGTATCCATCAGCCACGGTAACTGGATTGCCGTGCGCACCGGACAGGAGAAACTTATATGCAACACTGAGTGGTGCTCCAATCGCTGCGTCGTCGGGATCATTCGGGTCATACCCATAAAATGAGCCTCCTCCGTATTCTGGAGGTCCCGTGTGACTGTTGTATCCTTTTTTATCCCAAGCGGCCATAGTGCCTTGAAACTTGATGCCGTTGTAGGTGAAGTCCGCCTCAGATCGGACTCCTATGGCCAAAGAATCCTGAAATCCCGCCACGGGGCGTTTCGCCCCCACATTATACCATCCGTCAGGAATGGCTCCGGCATTTTTCGTTCCTCCTGAAACAGCACTCCAGCTTACCCCGGAGGTTCCCCAGTCAATCGAACCATCCGACTTTCTGCCATTTCCACTCCAAACAGTGATACTTGAACCGTTGAAATGCAGGAATTGCAACCCATCGGGGTCAATTCCGAGGGCGACCATATTGGCGACATATTGCCAGTTGTTGGCCCCATCGGGAAACCCGCTGGGGTCGGCGGTGGTCCATCGGGCCAGTTCCGGGTCGTAGTGGCGAAAGAGGAAGAGATACTGCCCGGTTTCTTCGAGGTAGGGCTTGCCAGTGTAGAATAATTGATGATTGCCGATTTCCGATTGCAGATTGGAGGTAGTGGCAGCTTGGGTTGCTTGCTTGGCCTCCTCGGCTTTGATTTCCGCGATGCGCTTTTCGGTGGCGATGCGGGCCTCTTCCGGCGTCGAGATCGGTTCGACGGGAATGCCTTTAATGTGCGTCAGGTTGCCCTTGGAGTCGTAGGTGAAGGTTTCCACAGCCATCGCCGTGGAGGCCAAGGCCGACAAGGTGACAGCCAACGCTGCCAGGATGGGTGTTACTTTTCGTTTCATGGATTTACTTGGGTTTGTTTTGTTTTCTCATGGTTGTGAAAGGCAGGCGAAGTGCGTGAAGACACCCCTCCTGCCGAAATCTGTGAAAATCGGTGCAAATCTGTGGATGGCATTTGCGAAACCCACGCGGGCACAAAAAAGCCCCG
>CALDSX010000078.1 GCA_937924445.1 uncultured Chthoniobacterales bacterium | reverse complement strand
AGCAGCCCCCGGATCCAAGCGATGTCCGCGCCGCTCAACTGTCGCCCTTGCACAACCAAGACGCTTGTCATGGCGAGCAAGCTACGGCAGGCACCCCTCTTGAGCACAGCAAAAAATGAACTTTTTTCTGTTGCGTTCGGGGGGGTAATCTATTCTTCAGTTACTGATGGTCCCATGGTGGGACGTACCTGAGCAGGTACGTTTCTAAAAATATTTCGCACACTATAAACCCCCCGTTCTCATGCCGCCCATTGCCTTTCGCGCCCACGGTTTTGATTTATCCGGACGCAAGAAAATTGGCAAGCCGGAGTCTTTCTGTAGAACCCACAATCGGCATACCTCGAGCGAAACAACATATTTTAAAAGGAAGAGAAACCAAACAATCAAACGATTTCGAGAACAGTTTCGGTTCTGATTGCAATTTTTTTGGTAGCGGATAAACACGGAACCCGTCGTAACTTGCGGCAGGGCCCACGGTAAGCAACCCAAGCTCTGCGTGATAATATGCGACTTCGCCCGGAGTGGCACCATTTAACGATATCAATTTAAACCCTGCGCCTTCGAGTGCTGCCGGCTCTTTAGCAGGGTCCTTCAAACCCAGACGAGCAATAAACCAATCGGCATCTCGTCTGGTGAGCTGGCTGGTCCAAGCCACCGCATAAGGGCGTCCCAGAGTAAGAAGTTCGTCAAAGGCTTCTTCTGACAGCCGGATCGGGTCAAACAAAACTAACCCGTGCGCCGTGAGAGCGGAACATGAGAAAATCTCCGCATGTTCCACCCGATCAAAAATCTGCCAGACCGCCACACTTTCGGCCACTTTTTGTAACTCCACTGCCTGCCTCATCTGAAGTATTAAACATCCTGGCCGTGGTGGCGAACCGCTGTACTTTGGAAAATGGTGTAGATTTCCCGTGCATCCGCAGCAAGTGCTAAACGGTCAGAAATGCCGGGTTCGTTCAAAAACTTTGCGATTGCAGCAAGAGTGCGTAGGTGGAGATGATATTTTTCTGCGGGAACAATAAAAAGAACAATGAACCGCACCGGGCGGGCATCGAGAGAGTCAAACTCAATTCCTTTAGGGGCTCGGCCAAAAGCCACGATGACCTCCTTAGCGCGGCTTGACACGGTATGAGGGATCGCGACGCCGTAGCCGATGCCTGTGCTCATGGATTCCTCCCTGGCTCGCAACCCCCTGATCACCTCGTCTTTATCTTCAGGACAGACTTTGCCGCAAGCCACCAAGCGCTCCACCAACTCGACGATGGCTTCCCAATGTTCGGTGGCGGTCAGACTAGGAATAATCTGTTCACATGAGAGAAGTCTGGCCAAATGCATGCTGTAAACCTGTATATCTTGTGCAGATAGGCAATTTAATTTCGTTCTCCACCGAAGCAACGCTTAACAGCCGAAATTATTCCTCTGAAAACGGTAACGACATTGTTGCCCTAAGCGTTTCTGAGGACTTCCTCAATTTCCGCCGTTGAAAGGCCTTGCCCTGCGTCCCCCGATCCAATCAAAGATTCGGTCACTGAGCGTTTGTGCCGCTGCAGCTTTAGTATACCTGCCTCGATTGTGTCGGCAGCAATCAGCCGGTGCACTGTTACCATCCCGGCCCGTCCGATGCGATGCGCCCGCGCGGCAGCCTGTTCCTCGACAGCGGGATTCCACCAGGGATCGAATAACACAACGTGGTCGGCAGCCGTGAGATTGAGCCCGGTGCCACCTGCCTTTAAACTTATCAAAAATACAGGTGGCCCGGTCTCTGACTGAAACTCACGCACAGGAGCCTCTCTGTCCCGCGTCGCACCATCCAGGTAGCAATATGGAACCCGTCGCCCGTCGAGTTCGGTGCGCAGGATCGCCAGCATCGAGGTAAATTGGCTGAATACCAGAAGACGTTGGCTGCTCTCCAGCGCCTCATCGAGTAGCTCCAGAAAAGCCGCCAATTTGCCGGAATCTCCAGCGCTTTCAGCCTCGGCCGAGTCGACTCTTTGACTCTTCTTTTCGACCTTTTTTCGAGCGGTAAAAAATTCCTCTGGCAAGAGCGCGGGGTGACAACAGATCTGTCGCAAGCGCAGAATGGCTCGCAGCATGATCATTCGCCGCCGGCCTTGGTCTTTTTCTCCTGCCAAATCCGACAACCCCCGTTTCGCAGCGCTCAGCAGAGAGTCATGGAGTTCGCGTTGGAGTGGCGAGAGGGCGCACAGCACTTCGCGATCGACTCGTTCTGGAAGTTCTGGTGCGACAGTGGCTTTGGTGCGCCGCAGAAAAAACGGACGAATCCTGCGTGCGAGACGTTCCAGCACAGCGGCAGATTCTTGACCTTGGCGTTCAACCGGTTTGCCGTAACGCTCCACGAAGTCCTTTGCTCGACCAAGATAGCCAGGCATTAGAAATTCAAATATAGACCACAGATCCATTGGCCGGTTTTCCACCGGAGTTCCGGTAAGGGCCAGTCGGCACGTGGCTTGGAGCGAACGGGCGGCTGATGCGGCTTTTCCTTGGGGATTTTTGATCTGTTGTGCTTCGTCGAGCACGACGGCGTCAAAATGGATTTGCTCTAGTTTGCTGGCGTCCCTCCGTAAGACGCCATAGGAAGTGATCCAAAGCTCTGCTTCCCCTTCGATGATTTTATTTATATCACGATCAGCACCGTGGTAGAGCACGGGCTTCAATTCCGCAGCGTATCGGCGAGTCTCCGTCATCCAATTGAAAAGGAGGCTGCCCGGACAGACCACAAGCTGGGGTTTTCCGGCGCTTGCCTCCGTGCGGCGATGCAACAGCCATGCGAGGGTCTGAATCGTCTTGCCGAGGCCCATTTCATCACCAAGGATCCCTGCCAGTTCATTTTCGGAAAGCCAAACAAGCCAACGGAACCCCTCGAGTTGATAAGGCCGCAGAGTCAGATTGAGTTGCGGTGGAGGTTGAATTTCTCGGCGTGTGGAAAGTGTTTCCGGCGGAGCCCATGGCGACCCACGCTTGAGAGCCACCTGCCCGCTTGCAAGGAGCCCCGTCAAGGCCAGAGTGTGCCTTTTTGAAAAACGGACCGCACCAGGACGATCCTGTCGCGCATCAAAGTCGGCCAGCGCCTGCTGGAGATCTTCAAAGCCGTTGCGCCGCACCAAGAGGAGCCGCCCGTCTGGACGGCGCACATAAACGCGCCCACGGTTTAGAAGTTCGAAGGCCTCGGTGTAGGGAAGTCCGCCTTTCCCCGATTCGCTCTCAAAACTTACAGTAGCAAACCAGTCCACCCCGGATACACCACGGCCAGAACGCGCATTTGTATCCCACTCGCGAATATCAAGGGTGGGGCGCACCCATTCGGCTTGCGCAATGGTGCGCGCAAAACGTTGGCTAAGGTTTAAAATCCAATCTCGTTCGATGTCAGGGTATTCATTCGCAAGGAAAGGCATCACGAAACCCTCCCCTGGCAAAACAAAAAGAGTGCGGTCATGTTTTCCTGGCAAAAAACCGCAGCCTAACAAACGGGAGCGGGCCTGTTCCTCTACAGCAGGGTTCCCATACACAAAAGCAAGTTTTCCAGAGTCAAGCTGTCGAACTCCCGCACGTAAAGGACCCGTCGGAAAAATCGGAGACGCCATACCATCATAAACGGCAAACAAGCGCGCTTGAAGGTTCTCTTGCGTGCCATCGAGATCGATTCTGATGCGCGGGCTCGTCCGCGAAATCCTCACATATTGCTTGAAACTGGTTGCAAGTTTGAAAGAAACTCCCGGAGTTTCTCGCAGAAAAACTTCTTCAATAAACGCTCGGGCTTTTTCCCCGCTGAACAAGGCAGAACCCGACTCGGGCAAACCCGCTGCAGGTGACGCACGGCGCCGAAGCGTGGTCCCATCGAAATACCAAGCGCCAATCCTCCGACCCGGTGGAGGAGTATCTGCCGCAGAGATTTCGATGCATTTACCCTCCGGTGCTGAGACCTGAATAACCCGCGGCACATCCCTCCCTAGGATGTCTACCTTACAAGACCGACCCAGCCAGACCTCATCATGTCCGCGAAGCGCCAAAAAAAGACGGTCTAATTTTGCCAGATCCAACGGGGGCAATTGCCCGTTCAACGCTCCCGTTTCCTCCAAAAAAGAGAGCAGTTTTTCGTTCGAGTCTGAAACTGCCACTCGATTGGGTGTTTGTCTTAGAATAAACTGAAGCGGCTGGAAGGCCCTCTCCTCAATTGACCCTTCGATAAAGGGCTGTACTTCGAAGGTTTGCGCCCGGGCAGATTGGCCAAAGCGTCCATTCAGGTTTGACGGCAAAATCACGCGCAGGGAAAGTGTCGGCGTTTGCTCATCCGCCTCTTCAAACGGAATGCGATTGATCAACTTTTTCCGAGAGCCAGGCACCTCTCTTCCAAAATTCACATTGTTTGACTCATCCCTCTGCGAAACGGGAGCGGTGGCTTTTGTATGATCCGGTGTCTTATCGGCTTTGGCCCCTTCGATGAAGGCCCATGCCACTGCCATTGCGTGTGCGCACATCGCGCCTCCGGTTGATTGTGCCATTGGGCAGGAACAATAATTCTCAAAATCCAGCTCGCGAGAACCGGTCTTTAGTCTCACTTTCATCACCCCGCCAGGGCCGGCACGAACGATGCCCTGTAGAAAAACACCGTCGAAGGAAATGTCGCTCACTTTACCCAGATCGAAAAGCTGGCGACCTTCTTTCACGGCTTTCCAGCCTGCAAGTCGGTTGAGTAGCTGGGGCGTAAGCTTCATAAATGATCAAACCAAAAAGTATCCCAAGAATCAAGCGCTCTAAGCAAAGTCGCTTGTCTTATTTGACACCACGCCACAATTGTGACTTAATCTTTAATTGACCGTTTCGCATCGTTTTATTGGCGGGGTAGCAAAGTGGTAATGCCGAGGTCTGCAAAACCTCTATGCGCGGGTTCGATTCCCGCCCCCGCCTCGTGTTCCCCAAAGTTTTTTTGCAATGAGCGGATTATGCGATACGCAATAATCGGCATGATACACATTTTTGCAGACCTGTTACCCACCCCTCATCGAACCTGGCGTGCGGGATTTCTGCTTCCAGCTATCGCAAGGACTTTTTTCGGTTGCTTGATGGTTTTTTCCAATTTGGCGTGCAGAGAAAATTCGACTATTTCGTCGGCATAATGCAGTCCCCTCTTCTTGTGGGAATTCCTGCACTGCGCATGGTTTTTTGGCTATTTCTGCCACAGCCATCGCGTCACGCATTCTCAGGTCTGCCGCTGACCTTGTCGAACACCGCCACGCAAACTTTTCCCCTTGGCAGAGGAAATTCCGAAAACTTGTTAACTTTCTTTCTCCAAGTCTAAAGCCGATCGAAAGGAGACAGCCTGAGTATTTAGAGCAGCGCGGCGAGGGTTGAAAATGGCGCAACAGCGATGCGCGTCTTCTGCACGGTGAGATTGAGTTCCCTTTTCCCCATTTTGAAGAGCTTTTGAGAGGCAATGAGGTCGTTTGAACAAACTGACCAGAAGCTCTGCGATAAGGCGACCCAGTTTCAACGATCCGTGACTCAAATTTTTGCTATTTTTAGTTGCGTCCCCTCGAAAGGTGCCACACTCTGAGACTTCGGAGGCGATTTTCCGTCGTTCTGCCTGCAAACTGTCGCCCCTCGTGCTAGGCACGATGTCATTTTCACAGAGTTCGTTACGAAGCCGGGGCAATGATTATTTTGAAAGCCTGAAGACGGTGCTTAATGTCCACCTCCAGGAAGAGGAACGCGTTTGTTTTTGCTTGCCCCACAAGCGTCGTCGTGCGGCAAGTTTAGCTGTTCATCCGGGAAGTTCATGTTTAGACGAAGATTGAGATGTGATATAGGAGGGCATAAGTCAAAGTCTGTTGTATCATGCGTTTGGAGTGCGAGAGGGCTACGAATATCGGAAGACGGAGTATGTAGAGGGGCGAGTGGAGTTCCATTTGTCGGTGAAGACAGAGATGTTGAAGTGTCCGGATTGCGGACACGGACCATG
>CALDSX010000077.1 GCA_937924445.1 uncultured Chthoniobacterales bacterium | reverse complement strand
CACGGCACGCAAGAACGGCCTCAACGCCTTGGAGGCGTTGCAGCGCGTGTTCTTCGGCACCCCTTTCGTGCCAGCGGTCAACACCTCGTGAGTCTCGCCCACGCGTCGGGTGCGTGCGCCCCGCCATTCACTCACAGGTGGCCGCCCCAAGGCGGGCGGCCACCTGAGCAGTTACGAACAAACTATCTATTGAACTAACAACAGCACGTTGACCACCTACATCTACAAAACTATCCCAATTCATAAGGGAGAGGAATCTCAATTCTTTGAAATCAAACACCACATGAACGATGCGCCTTTTACCAAAAACCCAGAAACCGGACAGCCGATCAAGCAGGTGATTTTGGGAGGACTCGGTTTGTCGACCAAAACGGAAATCTCCCCGGCTAATTCTTGTAGTCCAGACTTTTGTTGCGGATAATTTTCAAAAATCACTTCGCCTGCCGCGCTCCAGAGAATTTCAAAAATCCCATCTTCTCCTGCAGACATCAAGAATTTTGCCGGGTCATTTTCAGAAGGACAATGGAGCCCCCGCGACCGGAATAATCCGTCCAGTAACTAAATTCTATTTCTAGTGTTGTTTTGTTGCTAAAAAAATACCTTGGCGGTAAAATTAAGGGATAAGTAGAACCTTTCGCATGACACAGCCTAAATCTCCCCCCCCTGACGCTTCGTGCGAAGCAAAATCAGTTTCCGATGAAGCTTGGTCTGACATATTTTTTGGAACAGAGTCAAAGCCTAGGAGACCGCAATGGGTCTTGCCTCAGGCAAAAGACGAAGTTCTGGCCGCCCCAAGGCATGTCGACAACGACAAATTACCGACGCACTCACTCGATGCCATGCTCCCCGAAACTGAAAAAGGGCGAACTATTGGCGAACAACCTCACGTTGCGAGATGTATTTTCAGGGGGGAGCTTGAGCGGGTGAGCGGAGCCGAAAACAACCCGACATCAGAAGAGACTCTGAAGCGGCACAGCCCATTGGACGGTTCACCCGCCCGCACAGACGCTTTCGAGTTAGAGGATATCTCAAGACCAGCGCGTGAGCTACTGCACCCGGACAATGTCAGGACAAGCGTCTCGCCTACAGCAGCTTGTCCCTTTCGCACCGTGCGGGTCATAGAATTTCAGAGCGCCAAAAGGTGGTATCAACGTGAGATCTTACTCACAACTGGAGAGAAACTCTCCGGGGTAATCGCCTCTGAAAGTGCTACGGATATCACATTGGACCATCCTCTGCTTGGAAAAATTCTTGTTCCCAAAAAGCGGGCCGCGCGACGGCCGATAGAGATTTTCCTGCGTAACGGTGACCGGCTCGTGGGAGAACTTGTCAGCGAGTCCCCTGAAGCCGTCCGGATGGAGCACTCGGGACTGGGGCTCCTCACGATTCCGCGCAGTGAGATTTGCAAAAAGGTGGCGAGTTTTGAACTTGTGAACGGCGACCGAGTGTGTGGCGAAGTTATTGAGGAGACATCTCTCTTCATCCGTCTGAGGAGCGATTCTCTCGGCACCATCCTGATTCCGCGCAAAAGAATCCGGGATGTCCTTTCAAGAACCTTCTAAAACTTTAAGAACCGGTTTGTTGTTGTCTTCAACCACCTCCTATCCTGGAACGCGTCGCCTGTGTCTTGAAGCACTCTCAGCCTTCCAGCGGGGTTTAGGGGCGGCGGACGATATCCTGGAACAAGTGGGACGCTCGCTTGTGCGAGGTTCACTAGATCGGGCTTTTTTAATGGACGTATTCTGCGGTGTGTTGCGAAATCTTTCTCTGCTCGACGCGTGGACGGGTTATTTGCGTGATGGAGCTGTTGATGCGGTAACCCGTGATCTTCTTCGGATGGGACTCTATCAAATTCTCCTTTCGGACGTGGCAGAGCACGCGGCCGTCAACGAAACCGTGGCTTTAGCTGGTCGGGCAAAGGGACTCGTCAACGCCATCCTGCGTCGTGCCATCCGCGAGCGCAACACCCTCCAAGCATTTGCCGACACACTGCCGGCGCATGTCCGATGGTCACACCCTGAGTTTTTATTTGCTCGATGGCGAGCACGCTTCGGTTTGGATGAGACGCTTCGCCTCATGGCTTGGAACAACCGGCCCGCTCGGATGTTTGCAAGAATCAACACCTTGCGGATAACAGCCGCGGAATTTTTGGCCCAAGCACCGGAAGGAATCGAAGCATTACCGGGCGATATGACGGGGGTTGCGTTACGTTGCCGCAGGGTGCCAATTGATCTGATCGATGCTGGGTTGGTTTACATTCAAGATCCGTCCACGCTCAAAGCCCCGCTTGCACTTGCACCACAGCCCGGAGAGCTCGTTCTTGATGCATGCGCTGCTCCGGGCGGCAAAGCCACATATCTCTCTGCTTTGATGGGGGGAAGCGGAACTATTATTGCGACTGACTCAATTTCGCAGCGCCTCAGCAGGCTGCAATCCAATGTTGCACGTTTGGGCGCTCAAAGCATTAAAACACTGCGGCACGATTGGCTAAAAGATCCACCACCGAAAACGTGGGAAGGGCTATTTGACAAAATTTTAGTAGATGTCCCCTGCTCAAACACCGGAGTTATTCGTCGTCGCGTCGATGTGCGCTGGCGGCTTGCCGAGAATGATTTCGAACGAATGTCGGCCATCCAACTGCGTCTCTTGAATGCGCTGGCCCCCCTGCTCAAGAAGAACGGGGCTCTCGTTTACAGCACATGCAGCATTGAACCCGAGGAAAACCAGAATGTGGTAGAAGCTTTTCTTGAGTCCCATCCGGAGTGGTATATTGATCCATGGTGTCCGGCAGAGACTCTTTTCCCACAAATAAACGATTTTGACGGTGCGTTTTTTGCGAGGCTGCTACGTGCGTGAAGAGTGCGCGTCGTTACAGGCCGGTAGGGCGTAATAATTTTTAAAAAGTAGCTTTTGACCACCCTCCGGCAACGCTTTGCCCTCAAACTCATGATGTCTCGTCTCTTGCCAACTGCACTTTTAACGTTGTTTTTGTTTTGCATGTCCGTTCCGATAAATGCGACGGTGACGAAATCTGTAATTGGGGAAGATCCTTTTAACGGATGGCGGCCAGCTCTGCCGGGCTGGACGTTCGAATTTCCTAGGGATCATCATGCGCATCCCGAATTCCGAACTGAATGGTGGTATTTTACAGGACATCTCTCCACTCCGGATGGGCATCTATTTGGCTATCAGATCACATTTTTCCGTTCGGGCCTTATTCCCCCGCGCGAATTGCCTTCTGAGAGATCGAGATTTTTACAGGGTGATTTAAAATTTGCCCATTTCGCCGTGAGTGACCTTACAGAGGGGCGTTTCTATCACGCCGAGCGAAGAGCTCGGGGTGCTTTTGGTGAAGCGGGTTTTCACGACGGCAGTCGCATCGCATGGATTGGTTCGTGGAGTTTGGAGCTGGTGCCGCCTCACTCGTTCAAGCTGCAAGCTGATGATTCCAAAGGGCTATTGCCGCTGAGTCTCGAACTGCGGCTCGAACCAAATGGTCCGCTCCTCTTCCACGGGCGTAATGGTGTTAGCCAGAAAGCGCTTGGACATGGCAACGCAACCCATTATTACTCGATTCCTCGGCTCGCAAGTTCAGGCACGTTGCGTCTGGGCGGACAGACTTTTCCCGTGAAAGGTCTTTCATGGATGGATCGCGAGTGGGGTTCGAATCTCCTCGCGCCCCATCAGATAGGTTGGGACTGGTTCTCAATCCAGCTCACCGATGGCTCTTGCCTAATGCTTTTCCAAATTCGCGACCGTGAAGGGCGTGCTGACTCCGTGAGCGGTACCTGGATGAGTTCCGACGGTGCCACACGCCCCTTGGAGTTCAACGAAATCGAAATGACACCGGGTCGCATATGGACAAGCCCCAAAACTGGCGGACGTTACCCAGTCGAGTGGAAACTATCCCTCCCGAGTCTTGGTCTGGAACTGAGCGCAAAAACTCCGCTTGATTCACAAGAGCTCACCTTTGGTCCGCTTAATTATTGGGAAGGGGCGATCGAGGTCTCTGGCCGCGGCCCCGGCGGAAGAGTGTCAGGTCGAGGTTATCTTGAAATGACCGGGTATTCAGGTGGTGTGATCGGCCTGAGCGGGGATGCCGCAGCCTTGGATGCGTCATCTGCGGATTGATTTATTGCTTGAGTTACCGATGTCGCGGCTATAATCTGGACGCTGCCGCTCGCAGACATCACAATACCCTGCTCCTTCATGCCCGACTTACCTCCCGCAAAAAAACAGGCTGGCGATCTCCTCTCCTCTCCCCTCGACGGGCAGCCCTTCAAGCTGCCAGGAGTCGTTGGGTGTGGTGCGACTGTATCTGGGACAATTGCCCTAACGATCCTCCTCCTTTTGTGGATATGGTTTTATTGGCGCATCGAACCTGGTGAGGGCGAGTTCGCTGTGATGATCCGTAAAACCGGACGCAACCTTCCACCCGGCGAACTTATTGCACCTGATTCGTCTTTTAAAGGGATCCAAGACGAACTGCTTCCCGAGGGACGCTATTTTCGAAATCCCTACACGTGGGACTGGAAAATTGTTCAAATGACCGATATCCCGGCCGGCAAATTGGGTGTTGTTATTCGTCTTCACGGCAAGGATCTACCACCAGGCCAAATCATTGCCAAACCGGGGTTTAAAGGTATTCTTTCCGAAACGCTCAGCCCTGGAAAACACCGCATTAACCCTTTCGCTGCTCAGGTCGAAATCTTCGATGCGTTAACCATTCGCCCAGGCCACATCGGCGTGCAGACGGCCCTCGTTGGATTAGATCCTCTCTACAACGAGCTGCCGCCCGATCAGCGCAACACTTTTACTGTGGCCGATGAAATCAAAGGTGTCCAGACCAAGGTGCTCGACCCAGGCACTTATTACCTCAACCCCTACCTCTGGAGCGTGGCAGAGGTTAACCTTCAGAGCCAACGCTTCCAGCTCGGCGGCGAAGATGCTATAAGTTTTCTCACCTCCGACGGATTTTCAGTCGTTGTTGAGGGAACGCTCGAGTTTTCCATCCAGCGCGAGGAGGCGGCGCTTCTCACGCATCGTGTGGGTGATATGGATGATATCGTTAAGAAAATCATACTCCCCCGCGCCCGCGGATTCAGTCGCATCGAAGGCAGTAAAAATCCGGCTATCAATTACATTGTCGGCGAAATGCGCCAGCAATTTCAGGACAGCCTCGAGAGCCATCTACGTGAGCAGTGCAAACCGTGGGGAGTCGCTATCAAATCCGTCCTCATCCGTAACATCACTGTCCCGGACGAAATCGCAAGCATCATACGCGAACGCGAAGTCGCTGTCCAAACCGCCAAGATGTTTGAACAGCAAATTCTCCAGGCACGCTCCCGCGCCGAACTTGTCAGACAGGAAATGCTCGCTGTCCAGAACAAAGAGAAAGTCGAGGCCGAAACCGAAAAACTCCAGGCTGTCATCCTTGCCAACCAGGGGCGCAAGGTCAAAGTCACCAAAGCAGAACAGGAACTTGCTGTGGCAAAAGTTGAAAATGAGACTGCCGATGCTCAAGCTGCCGCCATTCTTCTTCGCGCGTCAGGTGACCAGGAAGCAATTCGCGCGGCCAACGAGGCCGAGGCTGCTGTTTTGCGCAGTCAGGCCGAGGCTTTTGGTGGCGGCATGAATTACGCCCGTTACTTATTCTACCAAAAGGTTGCCCCACAAATCCAACGCATTCTTAGCACCGACGAAACGGGCGGCTTTGGGGATCTGTTTCGCCCCCTCATGCCTCAAAAGGAAGATTCCACGCGATGAAATCGGTTTTACGCTCTTCTCTCTTCTTTCTGCTCTGCCTCTTTGCTGTCTGGGGCGCTTGGAAATGGTTCTTCTGCCGCTTTTACGTTCCGCCCGGGATGATGGCGGTCGTTATTTCCAAGCAGGGCAAACCGCTTCCCCCAGGTCAGATTCTTGCCAAGGCCGGACAAAAAGGGGTGCAAGAGGATGTGCTAGGCGAAGGTCGACATTTTCTCAACCCTATTACCTACGATTGGCGCATTGTCCCCTGTGCCACAATTCTACCGGGGCAGGTCGGCGTGGTTACCTCAAAAGTGGGTTTGGATCTCCCACAAGGAGCGTTTCTCGCTGAACGAGGGCAAAAAGGCATCTGGCACGGCGTGCTCGGTCCAGGGCGTTACCGCCTCAACCCCTACGGTTATCAGATTGATATCGCCGACGCCATCAGCATTCCCATTGGCTACGTCGGGGTCGTCACCTCTCTCGCTGGCGAACCCGCCCCTCCGGGTGAATTTGCCGGGTCTAACCAGAAAGGAATCCGTAGCGACATCCTCCAGCCTGGCCTCTATTTTGTTAATCCAAAGGAGTTCAAAATTGATGTCCTCGAGGTCGGTGTGAATCAAATCTCAATGCAGGGCAAAGCTGGTGGCGCTGTGCTCACTAAAAGCCAGATCACCAGCCAAAACCGAGCTATTGATAACCTTCAGTTTAAGGTGCTCGAAAACCAGGCGGCCCAGCGCGACGAATATGCCAGTCAGGAACAATCTATTCTTAGTCAAACTACCCGCCGACAAAGAAAAATAGGAAACGAGAGCAAAGATAAAACTTCGCAAAAAAATAAGAAAATCGACAGCCAAGGCCTCCCCGAAGAGGCTGGGGCTCCAGTGTTGTTCTCTGAGCCGACTCCTGAAGCTAACCCGACGACTGCTGCAGGATTCTACCCCTCCCAGACGATCCCCGCCTTTGTCGTAAATCAATTCGTTGAGTTTCCCTCACGCGACGGCTTTGAAATCAGCCTCGACATGACCGTCGAACTCGAACTCGAGCCTGCACGCATCGCCAAAATGTTCCGCGACTACGGCGACCTCCCCGCTGTGGCTGAAAAGATTATTATTCCGCAAATTCTCTCTGTTTCCAGGCTAAAAGGCTCCGCCTATCGCGCCGTGGATTTTATCGTGGGCGAAGGACGCGAAAAATTCCAGAATGATCTCACGGATGCACTGCGCCGCAGTCTGTTGGAAAGGCAAATCCGCGTTCACAACGCCCTCATCCGGCATGTGAACGTCCCCAGCCAAATCCTTGATCCCATTCAACAGCGCAGTATCGCTCAGGAACAGGACCTCACAAACCAGGAACGTCAGAACACCGCCCGTAAACAAGCTCAGCTCAATACCGAACAAACCCTCATCGAACAGCGCGGTGCCGAAGTAGCCCAGGAAACTGCCAAGCTTCGTGCAGAAATCAAAGCGCTTAAAGAAAAAGAAGTCGCCGAAATTGAGGCCGATGGCGTCCGTCAAGCCGCTGAAATCGCCCGACAAACAGCAGCTCTTCGTGCCGAGCGAGTAATGAAACTCGGACGCGCCGAGGCCGAGGCCATCAAACGAGTCGAAGGTGAAAAAGCCAACGGTTTCATCCTCAAAACGCGTGCGCTCGGAGACCCCGACGCGTTTAACATGGTTGAACTTTCCAACAGCCTGAACCCGGAAATCAAAATCACCATCCTGCATGCCGGTGAGGGCACCCTCTGGACAGATCTTGAACGTGCCACGCTTGGCGACCTCGGCGGTGCAAAAAAACTCAACGATTCCTCAAAAAAACCTTGAGCCATTCGCACCCCGCAGAGCTTGACCACTCAGCTCGGCCGCATTTCCGATAAGATGCAGTGGGCTGATCGCGCTTTATCTTATTGAACACTGAGGCCAACTATCGCTCTCGACCAGTTTGGCCAAGACAAGCAAGAATTCATCACGGGGCTGGTCACCGCCTCGGTATGCACCCTCTGCTCCTTAACCACGCGCACGAAAAGCGTCCAGATGTTGTAGTTGGAGAAATCGCTTGTCTCCCATCAGCGCATGGCTCATGAAAGCGTGCAGCAGGGTCGCGCACCAGGCTCGCATTGGGACTGGTGCGCCCCACCGGAAACCGAGATGCCAGCTCTTCCACGATGCCCCCGCTCGAAATAATGGCTCCAAGGCGTCAAACCTCCGTAGGAAGTCAGCCGATCCGAACCGGCTTCCACCCCGCTCCGGACAATCCGGCCCTCGCCACATTCAAACCGAAATCCAATCTCCTTTTCACCTTCTGGGTGAAGCCCGGCAAGCTCCAAAAATTTCTTCATCTCCCCTTTTTAGGGGCCTCAACCGGCTCACAGCAACTTTTCAACTGCGGCTTATAGGTTAAAAGGTATCAACTGGCGCGTGAAAAGCTCGCGCCGGAAACCTCCAAAGCCCGGGGCTAAGTGCGAGAGAGCCCGTCTCGATCGCGTGCACTCGATAAAAGTGATTTAACACTTTATTAAAAAACCTCGTAACTGCTCAGGTAGCCGCCCGCCTTGGGGCGGCCACCTGTGAGTGAATGGCGGGACGCACGCACCCGACGTGTGGGCGAGACTCACGAGGTGTTGACCGCTGGCACGAAGGGGGTGCCGAAGAACACGCGCTGCAACGCAGCCAAGGCGTTGAGGCCGTTCTTGCGTGCCGTGGAGACGTAGCCGCGGATGCGGCAGAAGTCCACGAGTGTCTCGATGCTGCGAAAGGTGCCGGAGATCTTCTGGCGCAGCTTCATCATCCGCAGATCCCTTTCCGACTGGTTGTTGTCGAAGGGCACGGCGAAGTCGCGCATGAAGGCGAGGATTTCATTGGGATGGTCGCGGAAGCGGTC
>CALDSX010000076.1 GCA_937924445.1 uncultured Chthoniobacterales bacterium | reverse complement strand
GCCATATCCTTGGGCTGGCCCAGCGCATTGCGCCAGTTCCAGCGCGCGCACAGTTCACGGCTCAGGCGCGAGCGACACCACTCGGGATGTTCGTCCAGCAGCCCCCGGATCGAAGCGATGTCCGCGCCGTTCAACTGGCGGCCTTGCACCACCAAGACGCTTGTCATGGCGAGCAAGATACGGCAGGCACCCCTCTTGAATCCAGTAAAAACGAACTTTTTTTCTGTTGCGTTCGGGGGGGGGGTGTAATCTATTCTTCGGTTACAGGTAGCCCCATGGTGGGGCTACCTGAGCAGTTACAAAAGAAAATCAATAAGGCGACAGCCGATAAGCTTTGAGGTGTTGGCTCTGTGGCGGGGCAGACGAATGTTGTTTTGCACTGCGAGCTTCTGCAAAGGCTCAGGCTAGTGTGAGCTCATACAGGTACTCTTACGAAAACCACTCGTTCTGAGCTTGTCTGCCAATGGGGTTATACACGGGAGGATGATCTTGTTTCCCCACGAAGCAGCAGACTGCGGGCTTTGCTGTTCTCCTCACAGACTAGAGTTACGCAGGTCGGAAAGCCACTTCTGAGCCGGAAGGTTTGTTTTCAGGAGTGGACAGACCCGTTGGTGACGGGAATAAATGGTGAATAGGAGAGATCGTTGAAAGGGCAGGGGCGGAGACGTCTTTGCCTCTATTGGCGAGCATCGCGCTGCGTCCGGTTCGGCAGTGAGCTCAGAGCAAGTTCTCGATACCGACGCTGAAATAATTTTTGTATCTTGAAGGAGCGCACTAGAAAAAAGCCTAAATCGCCTTCCGTAGGGGTTTGGAAAAGGGTTCTGCTGGTTGCGAGGACCGGATTTTTGCGGCTTTTCGGAGAACAGATTTTGCAACCTGGTTTTTGTTTGGCAGAGGGCTTTTTGGCGATCCACTGGGAGATCCGGCTTTTTTGGCGGTGAGGTTTTGTGATGAGCGCCATGGTAGCCTGTGGGCGAGTTAACGAAGGAGAAGGTAGGGCTTTTCGCACCGAGGCGTTGCGATCTAAAAAAGTTCAGGCTGTTCGCTGCGGCCCGCGGGGGGAGTGAGGCCAAGTTTGAAGTAAGCTTTGCCTAGCGCGACACGTCCCTGTGGGGTGCGTTTGAGATAACCCTGCATTATGAGGAAGGGTTCGTGGACTTCCTCGAGAGTGCCGCCCTCCTCTCCCACGGCGACGGCGAGGGATTGGATGCCGACTGGCCCACCGCCAAACTTGTGTATGAGGGTTTCGAGGATTCGTCGGTCCATTTCATCGATACCATCGCGGTCAATTTCAAGCATCGTGAGGGCGGCATTGGCAAGCTCGGGTGTAACGATACCTTTGGCCCTGACTTGAGCGTAATCGCGCACCCAACGGAGAAGGTTGTTCGCTATGCGTGGAGTGCCGCGGGAGCGGGTCGCAATCTCCATAGCGGAGGGGTGGTCTAGTTGCAGATCGAGCAGCCCGGCGCTACGGAGGACTATCGAGGCCAGTTCATCAGCGGGATAATAGTCAAGCCTTGAAACCATACCGAACCTGGAGCGAAGCGGTGCGCTCAACATTCCTGCGCGCGTGGTAGCTCCGACAAGAGTGAATTTTGGCAGGTTAAGGCGGACGCTGCGGGCGTTGGGGCCTTGATCTATGATGATGTCTAGGCGAAAATCTTCCATCGCAGGGTAGAGATATTCCTCTATGGCAGGCTGGAGGCGGTGGATTTCATCAATGAAAAGGATGTCGCCTCGATCGAGGGTGGTGAGCAACCCGGCGAGATCTCCGGCTTTTTCGATCATAGGTCCGCTGGTGTTGCGGATGTTGACACCCATGGCATTGCTGAGGATGTGCGCCAGGGTTGTTTTGCCAAGCCCGGGCGGACCACAGAGAAGAATATGTTCGAGAGTGTCGCCCCGACCTTTGGCGGCGGACACCATCAGTTCAAGCCGGGCACGAACTTTTTCCTGGCCTTGAAACTCACTGAAGGCCGGCGGCCTGAGAGAGACATCGAAAGCTTTATCGGGTAGTGGAGTTTCGCTGGGGGCAGTTTTCATTTTTCTTTTGATAATCGCAAGGACTTTTCTTCTGCGAGAATGACATGCGAAGGCAGAGTAAAGGTTAGTGGGTGTCGAGCCATTGACGCAGAGTAATAGCCAGTTTGGGTCCGATACTCTCCACCTCCGCAATCTTTTCCGCAGAGGCTTTACGCAACCGGGTAACGCTACCAAAAGCAGCTAAGAGGGCAGCTTTTCGTGTGGTGTTTATGCCGGGGCAACCGTCGAGGAGACTCTCTGCAATGCGGCGTTTCATCAGCAACTGGTGGTAACCGTTGGCGACCCGATGGGCCTCGTCGCGGATGCGTTGAAGCATTTTAAGAGCACCGCTTTCGTTCGGGATTCGGAGTGGCTCTTGGTAATCGGGGCGGTAGATTTCCTCGTTCTCCTTTGCGAGCCCTATGACGGGCAGGAAAGAGAGCCCGAGGGCATCGAGTTCGCGCTTTGCGGAGGTGAGCTGTCCGCGGCCGCCATCCACAATAATGAGATTTGGTAGACGTCCGCGTCTGGGAGGTCTCGTGCGCAAAACCCTTTCGGCGGCTTCCTCCGCTGAGATCTGGGTGTTTGCCAAAGAATCTTCATCAGGCTCGTTTGTTTCGGAAAGAACGCGGGAGTAACGGCGTCGAATAACTTCGGCCATGCTGGCAAAATCATCCTGTCCATGCACACTTTTGATCCGATAGCGACGATAGTTGTAGCGATCCGGGCGTCCGTCGCGAAAACAGACCATCGAGGCAACAATGTGGGTGGTGGAAATGTTCGAGATGTCGAAGCATTCCATGAGTTGCGGGGGACCGGGCAGACCAAGGACCTCGCCCAGGGTGATAAGGTCGGCTGTAGGATCAATGGTGGCCGGAAGACTGTGACGAGTAAAACGGCGGGCGGGACGGGTGGTGCGCTGAAGGTCAGCAATCATATCCCGAAGTTGTGCCGCCCGCTCAAAGTCCTGTTTTTCTGCGGCCTGTTTCATCTCCGTCTCGAGGGTTTTAACCAATTCTTTGGAACGCCCTTCGAGAAAGGCACACGCCTCCATCACGCGACTGAAGTAGGCTTCTCGCGTGATCTTTCCAATACATGGCGCGGAACATTTTTTTATCACCTCTTCCATGCAGTGGCGATGGTCAGCTTCCCCGGGTAGAGTCGGGCGACACGAGCGGAGACCGAATAATTTGTTCATTAGGCGAAGCGTGCCACGCAATGCACCCGAGTGGGGGAAAGGACCAAAATAACGTGCGCCATCATCCAGCCGCTGGCGGGTTGCAATAAATCGGGGAAATGGCTCAGCAAGATTTACCTTCACCAGGAGAAACCGTTTGTCGTCTCGGAAGCTGATATTGAATTTGGGGCGGAAGTCTTTGATCAGGCGCCCTTCCAGAAGAAGAGCCTCGGGTTCGCTACGGACGGTGTGAATTTCAAAATCACAGATGGATTCGATGAGCAATCGCGTTTTGAGATCAGCGCGATGGAAGCGGGAGGGAACAAAATAGCCGGAGAGGCGCTTGCGCAGATCTTTGGCTTTGCCCACATAGATGACGCGATTGAAAGCGTCTTTCATGATATAGACACCTGGGCGATGGGGAACATCATGGAGACGGTGGGCTAGTTCTGTCCGCTTTTCAGGTTGTTTATAGTTCGCTTTGGTCATCAGCAAAGAGGGGCGCTTCCACCTGGCATGGCCAGTGCAGGAGCAGTTCAGCAGGGTTGGTTCCTAGCTGAGTTCAATATCTAGGATGTCACGAAAAACAGACCGGTAAACCTCCCTCTTCATCGGCGGAAGCCATTCCAGATCAAAATCAGTCGGCCACACCCATTGGATTGCAGAAAATTCAGGTGACTCCGTTCTGACATCCACAAGTGTTTTGGGTCCAAGAAGGTCTGCGAGAAAATAGGTTTGTTCCTGACCATCATACCCATTCTTTTTTATCCCATCAGGAAAACGGTAGCGGTAGGGGCCTCCTTGTTTTTGCAAGATATAATGGTGTGGTTTGAGCGAGACCTCTTCGCGCAGTTCCCGACAGAGCGCCTCTTCGGGGGATTCGTCTTTACGAATGCCCCCTTGCGGAAACTGCCAGCAGCCGGGGAAGTCGGCTCGTTCACACACCAGTAGCAGACCGTCCTGACTGCGGATCAGTGCGGCGACGTTTGGTCGAAAGCGTTCCTCTGGCATTGGCAAAACTATTCTATCTTGATCGAATCGCCGCGCCCGCTCATCCATGCGCGTTCAAGGTTTTGGTAAAGTTTGCGAACGGACTCCGGTGAACTTATAAAATACTCAACGGTGTGAGCGTGGGTCGTGCTTGGGTAATCTTTTACAACGCTGCGGGTTATACCACTGGCATCCATGCGATCACGCGCTTCGTTCAATGCCTCCTTTGCGCGGTCTACCATAGTCTGGCCAAGGTTCGAAGGGGTTTGTGCGTCCGGGAGTCCTACCGCGTAAAAGCGGGATGACACACTACCTCCGGCATCCACAGTCATCTCGGTTATTTTTCCCACACCCGGTACGAGATATTCATGGACGCTGATGTGCCGCAACGCCGCGAGGGAGACCATGTAGGTGCCGCCAGGTAATTCGGCACGCCATGCAAAGGCTGGGCTACCGCTGATGGTTTCACCTTTCTGCTGAGCGAAAACAGCAGGGGACCGAAGGGAAACCAAAGCCAGAAGGCCACAAAATGAAAGGCTTCGGAGAACTGAAAAAAACATTTCAAAAGAAACGATGAAACATCACATATTTCAACACTGCCCTATTTCACTGATTCAGCGGTGGCAACGGCGGGGGGGGAGGCCCTGCCGCTGGTTCGTCGCGTCTTTTGGCAGCAGAGGGCGGAATCTCGGGAATTGTTCCGTCACGCAAAGTTTCGAGGAGTTTCCCACGCAGTTCCTCGAGGCGTTCTTTGCGTCGCTGCGCCATTTCTCGCATCAATGCAAGTTCAAGGTCTCGACGTTCGCTGATGTAGTAGCGCTTGAATTTTTCCCGTTGGTTATCGTCCAGTGCAACGCCGCTTTCGCGAATGAGCGACTCCATCTCTTTGATGGCTGCTTCGATTTGTTCCTGATGGCGTTTGCGGAGGCGCTCGCGTTCTGAGGGGGGCAACTCGCTCCATCTTTGCATGTTACGGTGGAACTCCTCACGCTGGTCAGGGGGCAAAGATTCCAGCCTTTCCCGAACATGCCGGGGTAGTCGCTGAAAAAAACGGGGATCACGTCCTTTGCGCTGTTCCTCTTCTGGGGAACGTTCCCGAAGCAACTTCGGGCGAGGTGAGGGCAGAGGATCTTGACTTTCTTTGAACTGCTGCGGTGTGGGAGAGGTTTCCGGCGTGGGTTGTAGAATGAGTTCGGTTGGTGCATCTGAGGCTAGAGAGCCGGATGAGATCGAGATCAATATCACGGCAAAAAGGATCCTTTTTGCGAATTTTTGGAAGGTCAGTTGACTCTTGCGTAAAGCCATTGCTCGCCCTCGTCGTTTGCAAGAAGAAGATCAAGATTTTTTACTAGATAAAAGTCTTCTTCTTGCATTTGAGTAAAAGTTGTAGACGTCAGGGAATCGTTAAAGGGAGAAAAAAATTGGAGTGCCAATGCGGAAAAAGCAGCAATAAATGCCGCAGCGACGGCCACTTTTGGCGGGAGCACTGCCCTGCCGGAGGCGACAACCCTTTCCCAGGAATATCGGAGCGCTGCCCGCAGACCTGACGTCTGCGAGCTGACGGCGGCGGTCACAACCCGGTGGGTAAAGCCCAGAGGCAATTTTACTTCAGGTAGGTTTCCCAGGAGACGCCAGAGCGGATCGTCAGGATGCCAATCTGGAGAAGGAGGTTGTTTGTCCGCGGAGTGATGCATTTTCAATTAAGATAACGCCGAAATCTTCCACAAGTTGCAAAAATTCTTTGCGGAGAAAATCTGAGAATTAATTTTTAAATGCTTCGGGATTTTCAAGACGCTTTTTGAGTTGACGGGATGGCTCGTGAGTAGGATCCGCGTTGAGGGCCCGATTTAATGACTCGATGGCACTTTGTGTGGCTCCGGAACGAAGATATAAAGTTGCCTGTGCATAGGCATAATCGGCAACGTTTGTTTCTATATTTTCAGCCTTTAAGAGGCACTCGATTGCCTCCGATAAGCGATTTTTTTGGGAAAGCAACAGTCCGAGATTATACCATGCGCGGGCCAGTCTTGGGGAATGCCTGACCGCCTCGCGCAAACGGGTTTCTGCGCCGCTGAGGTTTCCGAGCTCGGCTTCGACAAGGCCGGCCATCATGGCAAGGTCGCCGGGCTGTTCAACGGAACGAATTCCTCTCTCGAGAACCGCCAAAGCTCCTGCAAGATCCCGGCGAGCGGATTTCATCACAGCGAGGTCCGTATAGAGGGGTATGCTCAAAGGATCCCATGAGATGGCTCGTTCATACCACCCGAAGGCCTCCTCATCGCGTCTTTCAGCGAATGCAAGTTGCCCTTTTCGTGTGGCTCCGGCCGGCTGGTCGGCACCGGCTTGCAGCCAGGCGGTTAGCTCATTCCGAAGTTCTGGTTGTGGAATAGATGTGAGGCCATTCCTCTGCGCAAGCGCCCATGAGGCACTGAGACGAACTAGTCTGACAGAGTCTGTCAGGGCTTGACGAACTATGTCTCGATACTGTTCCGACCTGCTTAACGCCCGAATGACAGAAGACCGAACGAGTGGATCGCTGTCTGAGGCAAGATTTTTGATCGCCTCTGCGATGCCAGGTTGTTCAATCTGCCCTTCCAACATCCCAACAAAGGCCGCTCGCCAGGCCGGAATATCTTCGTCTCTGAGAAAGTGGATCAAGTCCGAAAATGCCTTGGGGTCAGAGTTGTAGACACGGGAGACCAGACGGGCGCGGGCCCGTTGTCTGCGATCAAGGCGATTCCCGTACCACCGTTCGGACCATTCAACTGCCCACTCAATTGATTTATCTGTATGACATTTGTTGCAGGCGTTGGGGATACCAAGTTCTTTGGTTAGGAGAGGATCGGGAGAGTGAAATCCGTGATCCCGCCGGGGGTCCCGCTCCATGTAAGTGGTGAAAGTCATGTGACATTCGATACAGCTATTCCCCGTAGTGCCATCGGGGTGGTGACTGTGTGCGACAGGATCAATAGAAACTGCACCAAGCCTTCCTGGTGTTGCGTGGCAGGACATGCAAAGCGCATTGTTTGCCGATGGTAACAGGGTCTCTCCGCTATGAGGGTCGTGGCAGTCAAGGCAATTAACCTTTGCCACACCACCCATGCGGCTCATCAGAAAGGAGCCTCCAACAAACACTTCGTCCAAGGCCTGACCGTCCGGATAATAAAGTCCACTCTGGTCGGGCAAAGCGAGTCGGTAATGATCCGCATAAGATTCGCCCGGCTTGAAGTTAAGTGTCAGTTCTTCGCGTCGGCTATGGCATGAAAGGCATGTTTCCATCGCTCTGACGCGGTCAATGGAAGAAACACTTTTTCCCGTCGGCTCTTTAAGATGGTTTGGGGTAACGGTGTGGCATTGCGTGCACCCAATACCCATTTCATCCCATCGAGAGTTGTAGGAATCGGTGGCGATATCATAATTTTTTTGAAAATTCGTCATGTGGCAAGCCGCGCAGTTGGAATTCCAGTTCATGCCGCGCCCAGACCATGAGCCCCAATCTCCAGGCGGGCGTCCGTGAGGTCCGAAGACATTGAACCACTCTTTTTTGGCCGGATCCCAGGCAGCTTCGGTTGCCTGCCAACGTCCCCCATCAAATGGGACCAGCATCTGTCGCAGCGGTTTGTGGGCAAGGACCATTTCGGGGCGGAACCTTTTTGGGGGGCCGGCATTGTCACGCGTTATAATTTCAGGACGTCCACGACGAAGGTGAAATTTTGCGGAAGCATCTCCGGCATCAAGTTCATGGGGCGGCTCAAAGGCAGCCCGATCCAGTTCAGAATTCATAAGTCTGTTTGCCCACGCGTGATGGGATAATTTCCAATCCTCAAAAATTTCCGCATGACACTCTCGGCAAGATTCCGAGGTCAGAGCACCATGATTAAAAGAAGCTACTACACGAGGCGCTTCACGCCGAGGATCGGACTTTATCCATTCAGGTTGCCTGAAAAGCGCAAATATCAATCCGCTGAGAATACAGACACCTAATAGGAATAAAAACCTCTTTTTAATCGGCCGTAGTGTCATCGTCTTATTTTCTTGTATCTCAGTGACGCATCGTAATGGGCTTTTGCTACAGACCAACGCAGTTCCTCTGGTGCCAATACCTCAACCCGAGGACCCCAAGACAAAATCCATGGCTCTACCTCAAGCAAGCTATCGAGCCTAAGATTCAGAACAAGACCACCATTCGGCATTTCTTCAATCTGTTGCGAATGATGCCAACGCCTCTCACGAATCATTACCGCCGCAAAAGAGCCGAAGCGGAGCCTAATGTGCAACAGCTTGCTGCCTTCGACAACGCCAAAACTGTTTTTGAGCAGTTCTTGAATAGAAAAGTCTTGGGGGCGCCTGAATCTCTTGCACGTTAGGGAGGCGGATCGAATTCGGGTAAGAACAAATGTCCGAATTTTTTGACGATCAATATCCAAGCCGAAAATATACCACTGACCTTCAATGCAGGCAAGATGATAGGGTTGAATTACTCGTTTCTCGTACACACGGGAGCTTAATTTCTTATATTCAAACTCGAGTTCTCGGCGTTCAAGAACTGCTCTGCTTGTCAGGTCGAAAATTTCGGCCGTCACAAAGGCCGCACCGGTTTTTTTTAATGAAAAATTGAATTGTAGATCGTCCCATGAGATCGTGAAATCATCACGTAACTGACCGGCGATTTTCTCAAAAGCATTTCGAAGCGGAACAATCAACGGCGTGTCACGAAACTGCTCTAACGCCTGCCGGGAGATGCAAAGGGCCAGAAG
Organism: uncultured Chthoniobacterales bacterium; assembly: GCA_937924445.1. Taxonomy (GTDB): domain Bacteria; phylum Verrucomicrobiota; class Verrucomicrobiia; order Chthoniobacterales; family CALDSX01; genus CALDSX01. The sequence goes on along the minus strand of CALDSX010000076.1, from coordinate 13,133 downwards.
TTCGTTGGCTGTGACTTTTAGTAGCGGAAAGTGGACAGTTTCTCGGCTATATTCATAGCCGTTTTTAACAGGATTAAACTTTATGGGCAGACCCAGTCGGTGTCGCATGAAGTCCAGATCGCGAACGATGGGTTTGCGTGAAACCTCGAGGTGTCGAGCCAAAGTAAACGCGTTGGGAAGTTTTTCGTTACGAATTTGTGCGTCAATAAACAACATTCCATCGAGCGGTGGGCGAGACCATTGCCGGAAAGGCGTTTGAGATCGTCCTGTTCTCGGGGCCTTTTTGTTCGATCGAACTTGGGAACTCATCAAAGGCTTTAATCTAGCAAGGCTGGCCAAAAATAAAGTTAAAATCCCCGCTCACTCCTGATCACCTTCCACGATGAGCGGAACTGCCGAGCGCCGGCGCTTAAGCGATTGAATTTCGGGAACAAGCATCAGCCCCGCGATGCCAATCAAAACGACACAACTGATGGCCACCGCTGCGAAGGGAACGAATTTAACGACCTGGAAACCGATGAACGGCATGAGCACTCCACGTATACCGGTGAAAAACGTATGCACCGCCATGTACTCCGCCACGCGCGAGGGGGAGGCAAGTTTAGTGACCCAGAGACTCCAGGCGATGTCCGCCCCCGCCATGCCGACTCCGAAGATAGCCGCAGCAATGTAAAAGGCCAGATCCGATGATCCAAGAAAAAAGGTTAGAATCGCCACCATAAAACCTGCGTTAAGTAGAATCCGAAGCACAAAAAAATTCACGCGATCAAACAGCCATCCCCAGACTCTGGTCATTACAAGCCGACTGAGATTTGGGATCACTCCGGTTATCAAAGCTACTTTCGCTGGGTTAAATGCAATGCCGTGTTCTGGGTTTGCGAGATATTCTACCCTCAGCGGCACAATCGTCAGCATGGCAATACCGGTCAGCATCCATGCGATGATTGTCCACCTAAAAGTGGCATCTTCACGCATGACCCGCAACGGGTGTGCCCCTTTTGGCCACCCTGGTTGAGATGTGCCCGGTTCCATGGTTTTAACGGGGACATGCCACAAACACCACCCGGAAAAAAATGCCGCACCGGAAAAAACCGCCATTAGAAAAGGATGTCTCCCTACGTCGTCGCTTAAAAACCAGCCTGCTAAAAGACTGAAGAGTGTTGCCGTGGCGATCCGCCATATCACAGCAGCTGCAAAGAGTGACCCGCGACGCTCCTGTGGGTAATTATCCTGAAAAATCTGTGTCAGCAAAGGGATCGAGCATGTCATTGCTGCGAAGCCAAAAAAGCCGCCAAAAACAAAAACGGAATAAACAGGCAGGAGCGCCGACGCAAGCAAAAACCCGCCACCGAAAAAATGGCAGAGTGCCGCCGCCCGCTGATTGGACAGCCCTGCGTGCGCAACAACAACGGGAACAAATAGAGAGATCAAAAGCCCGGCGCTGCCACCCGCCGCAAGGAATCCTTTTGCCACTGCATCGGCCTCAAAGGCTTTAACGGCAATAAGGAGCAGAAAGGTTCCGGCAGCCGTGTCGAGAACGCCACTGGCAATGGCGCGTGTGCGTTCAAGAACAAATGTCCTGTGCGCGAGCTCCGTCTCGCAGAGCATGTCATGGATTCATTGAAATGCCGGAGGCTCTGAGTGCGGCAGTTACGGTGTTTTGCATAAGCATTGCGATCGTCATCGGCCCAACCCCGCCGGGCACAGGCGTGATGGCCGAACACCGATCACGCACCGCATCGAAATCCACGTCGCCAACCAGCCGCCAGCCTTTCGGATGGGAAGAATCGGAGACACGATTAATTCCGACGTCAATCACCACGGCGCCTTCACCAATATGCTCAACTCCAATGTAGCGGGCTCTGCCCATGGCAGCAACGACAACATCCGCTTGACGCGAAATTTTCGCGATGTCATGGCTGCCGGAGTGTAGCACGGTGACTGTGGCGTTTGCCTCACGACCTTTCTGCATAAGCAATAATGCGAGCGATTTTCCAACAATCATACTTCGCCCGATGATAGCAACGTGCGCACCCGAAATCTGTACCCCGGCCTCGACCAGCAATCGCTGGCAACTAAGCGGAGTGCATGGAACAAAGCCTGTCGGATCCCCGAGGGCGAGTTTGGCGACATTGACCGGATGAAATCCATCCACATCTTTTGAAGGATCAATCGCCCGAATGATACGATCCTCGCAAATATGCGGCGGTAGCGGGCTCTGAACGAGAATACCATGCACAGCGGGATCATTGTTGAGATTTTCGATCAAAGCCAGAAGCTCCTCCTCCTTTGTCTCCACAGGAAGTTCGGTTTTAAAAGACGATAACCCCAGCGCTTCACACCGAGCTGCTTTGTTTCTAACGTAGGTGAGCGATGCGGGGTTTTCTCCTACAACAACCACCGCAAGGCCGGGTTGAATGTTGGCGGCCTTTAAAATCCGAATATCTGATTCAAGTTCACGATAAACTTTCTCGGCAACATTTTTTCCATCAATTAACTTAGTTGTCATTTCAAAAGCACATAACACAAAAACGAGTGCTACTGTCCAGTAAAAAACTGAGACAAGCTCTTTTACCTAACAATTCGGGCGTTGTCCTCCGTCGGCAGCAAGGCGAGTTGCTCAGCTACCGTTTTATTCCAACCTGGCGGGCGAAGATTCGGGCGAATCTCGGTTAATGGCAAAAGAACAAAACGCCGTGTCGCCATTCGCGGATGAGGCAAAACAAGTTCGGAGGATGCGAACGTCTCATTACCGAAATAAAGCAAGTCAAGGTCTAGCGGACGCGGACTGTTGCGCGGAGCGTTCAGTTCCCTGCCGGCCCGCAATTCCAACCCTTTAAGCCACCGCAGCAATGCGAGCGGGTCGTGTTCCGCAGAAATTCGGATTTCAACCACGGCGTTCAAAAAATATGGTGAACCTGGCGGGCAATCCACCGGAATGGTCTCCCAAAAAGATGAACGGAGTACCGGACCTGAGAGGAAGGGCGAGCTAAAAATGGCCGTGAGCGCATCCTCGAGGTGTGCCTGTCGGTCGCCAAGGTTGGAACCAAGCGCGATGCCAACAGGGATCCTTTCGGAAAAAGGCTCAGCCAAATTTGCCCGATAACACTCCAAATTCTCACTCAGATTTTCCATCTGGAGCCGGATTCAAGATGTTGAGCGTATTGGAGAGAAACTGAATAACCCATCAGACCTCTCGACGCAGGCCAAGCACATCCTGCATGTCGTAAAGGCCCGGCGGGCGGTCAGCCGTCCAGAGAGCCGCCCGGAGCGCTCCACGAGCAAACGTTTCCCGGCTCGACGCTCTGTGCGTGATTTCAACCCGCTCACCGTCGGCTGCAAAAACAACCGTGTGGTCACCGACAACATCCCCACCGCGCAGGGCATGCATGCCAATCTGTTCCGGCGGCCGCTCACCGGTTATTCCCACCCGCCCGTGCTGGACATTTTTATCATATTCGATCTGCCGCGCTGCCGCGAGGACTTCGGCAAGACGCCGTGCCGTGCCGCTTGGCGCGTCCTGCTTATGGCGGTGGTGCATTTCGACAACTTCAATATCAAAACCTCCACCTAGGATGCCAACCGCAACCTCGGCAAGATGAAACAGGAGATTTACTCCAATGCTAAAATTCGGAGCAAAAACTATCGGAACATTACTTGAGGCATCTAAAATTTTCGCTCGGTCCAACTCCGATTGACCTGTCGTGCCAATGACCAACCGTTTTCTGTGGGACGCGCACAGTTCGGCAATCGGCGCTGAGACGGAATGGTGGCTGAATTCAACAACCGCGTCAGCCCTCTCCACCGCCCCGGCCAAGTCATCTCCCTTATCTAATGCGGCGATGATTTTAATCTCTGGAAATGATACGGCACAGGCCTGCAACGCTTGGCCCATACGGCCTTTGGCCCCAATAATAGCAACGTTTGTCATGCTGAGTGGTTTGAGTTTGCGATGGTGATAAAATTAATTGTGTTGATTGTGCCTAGTTAAAAACTATCTAAACATCTGAATACAAACACGCAAGGGGTGGCATCTCTCAGGCCGCTGGCGACGTTTCCATTTCGTGCTCCAAAGCGACCTCAGACTTAGATGATGACGGCAACTCAAACCAGCCGTCGTCAGGCGATGTCATGTGGACGAGGAGGAGCCATTAAAAACCAACCAAATGAATAAAAGTTCAATGAAAAAAAATCTAGCAACACTTGCACTGGCAGCCACTGTCTCGACATCAGCTTTTGGTGCTCCGCAGACATTCGATTTCAAAGACCCAAAAGGCGTCAATAACCTTACATTTATCCTCGACGCGCCTCTCGAAGCCATTTCGGGAAGCGCCAATGGCATCTCCGGAACAGTCACCATTGACCGCGATAATCCTGAGGTCACAAAGGGAACTATTTTTGTTGATGCGACCAGCCTGCGCGTCCCGAATCCAACCATGAACGAGCACATGCACAGCGACCAATGGCTGGACAGTGCAACGCACGGAACCATCAAATTTGAGCTTGAAAAAGTCGAAGATTCCAAAGTGGAGGGAGATACTGCAGAAGCAACTGTGAAAGGCAAGCTAACTCTTCGTGGCGTGACTAAAGATTTCACCGCGCCCGTTAAAGTTACTTACCTACCTGGCAAGCTCTCTGACCGCTCCAATGGCAAGATGAAGGGCGATCTCCTCGTCATTCGAACAGAGTTTTCCATAAATAGAAGAGATTTTGGAATAAATCCATCTGCGCCGACAGACAAAGTTGCCGAGGAAGTTAAAATCCGTCTCGCCATCGCCGGAGCTTCCGCGACAGAATAACTAAAGATCCGTGCCCGGCCTCGAAAAATGGCTGCAAGTGTAAGTTCACGCTTGCAGCCACTCTACTTTGAGCTGGCAGTCGAATTTCTCACTTTAAAGCCTGCATGAAAAAAACGCTAAACATACCACTTCTTCTACGCAGCCTGGCAGCCGTTATCTTTGCAGCGGGCATCGCTGTCTGGCTCAGTGGAGGAGCTCATTGGGGCTGGACAAAGACCAGTGTTCCTCTGCCGTTCATTGATGAAGTGACAGGCATTGAAGGAACGCGCTGGGAGGAACGGTTTGTGCCCGGAGTTGAATTTCCTGCGGCCGGAGTGGTTGTTTCGTTGATTTTTTTCGGATTTTCCCTCCTCTTCAAATCACCCCCCAGCAGACTTAAATAAATACGGACATTTATCTAAAAAAAGCGGCTGACCATCGCATTCCGAAAGAGTAGGCTGGGCTGATGATGGTGGGAAGCAACCTCATAAACGACCTTGCCTTTGTGCTTCTCGGAGCATGTGTGGGAGGCTGGTGTGCACGGCGAGTCGGGCTGTCGCCGGCAATTGGCTATTTGGTGGCCGGGATGCTTATTGGGCCAGCATCCCCGCTTTTTCCATTTGTGGATGAAGCCGGGCGCGTTGAGTCTGTTTCGCAACTGGGTTTGGTCTTTTTGATGTTCGATATTGGCCGACGGCTTGGCTGGCAAAAGATTAAAAGGCTCGGGCTTTCGACGGTCGCAGGAGCCTTTTTGGGTGCGGCTTTTGTCTTTAGCGCCGGGCGATTGTTTGGGCTTTTGCTCGGGTTCAGTGCTCATAGCGGGTTATTCTTCGCGTCGTTGCTTGTTGTTTCGAGCTCCGCGATCATTGGCAAAGTGCTTGAAGAGATCGGAGTCGGGCGGGAGCGTTCTGGACAACTTGCTCTGGGTGTGACCGTGCTAGAGGACATTGTTGCGGCGGTGCTATTGGCTGTGCTTGGCACCTTGGCAAAACCGAATGAAAGCGCCCTGCATGTCGTTGGGCTGTTGGGTGGTCTTGGGTTATTTGTCGTCATCGTATTCCTCGCGACCCTCTTCGCACTCCCTCGGATTATCGCCTGGCTCGGGCGGGTAGACTCGCAAGAAATTGAAGCTGTAGGAATTGCCGGATTACTTCTGGGAATGTCTGCTCTGGCACTATGGGCTGGTTACTCCGCGGCACTCGGGGCATTTCTGATAGGGAGTATTGCTGGCAGCACACGCGAGCGCGGTGAGGTCTCACGGTACACCTCCGCAGCCAGGGATATTTTTGGTTCGGTGTTTTTTGTCGCGGCAGGCATGATGTTCGATCCCCGCGATCTGATGCAAATGTGGCCGCTTGCACTTGGCGTCACGGCTTTTGCGATTTTTCTACGCTGGTTTTTGATTGGAACCGCACTTGTTTTTGCTGGCCAACCAGCACAGGACGCCTACCGTGCAGGCATCTTTCTTACACCGCTGGGAGAATTTTCGTTCATCATCGCACAGCTCGGTGTGCAGTCAGATAAAATGCCGGAATGGTTCTTCACCCTTGCGGTAGCAATGTCTGTTGGTAGTTCGTTGATGGCTCCGTTGTTAATTCGAAATTCGGATAAAATCAACCGCGTGTCGGCCCGGGCGATTCCTCATGCGGTCAAGGACGTTGTAAGTACCTACATTAGTTGGCTTGGGGCCATGAACCATTTCCTCGACCGAAGCTTGCTTTGGCAACTTGTGGGTAAACGCCTTTGGCAGGTGGGGATCGAGATGGTGGCCGCGACGGCTCTTCTTCTCATGGCAGGCACCGCGCACAGTTGGGCAGTCTCAGTTTTAGGGCAAGATTTTATTCTCCCTTATGGCTTTTCTATTCTTGTGGGCGCAACGTTGGCATTTATGATTGCGATTCCGCTGTTTGCCATTTGGCGAAACATCGAGGCCATCTCAATGATTCTTGCGGAGGGGATGCGTGGCGCAACGGGGCGACACATGGAGCAGTTGTTGCAGCCGGTTTTCCGCAGCGTAGGGCTTCTCATTATGCTTACGTGGTTAGGTGCGGTGCTTCCCAGCAACGCGGCGGGCGGTGTCACGCTTGCGCTGCTCGGTGGAGCCACATCAGCTATTTTCCTTTTCCGCAATCAGATGATCCGCTGGCACAGTCTGGTGGAGGTTGAACTTCGCGAAACTCTCTCCCGTGCGGGTGAGGATCGGGTTTATACTATCGAGAACCTCGCGATTGAGCCCGACAAGGAATGGAATATCCAACTGCGAGAATTCCGTGTCCGCGACTTCTCCAGAGCAGTGGGTCTACGTATCAGCGATCTGCCGCTGAGAACAAAATACGGCACCAGCATCGCGGCAATCGAACGACAGGGAGTCCTCATTCCCACACCGCGGAGTGATCTCCTCTTGTTTCCAGGTGATCGTCTGCTGCTCCTCGGGGACAAACAGGGTATCAGAGCGTCGGAGAAATGGCTTCTTTCTACCCCTGCCTACATCACTCATAGTGAAGGCGAGTTCGATGAACTTCAGTTTGCCGTCGTCACCGTGAGCCTCCATTCCAGGGGTAACGGAAAAACCCTCGCCGAAATCGAGCCCGGGGCAAAGCACCAGGTTCAAATCGTCGGTGTGGAGCGAAATGCACAGAAAATGCTCAATCCAGGCGGGGGCTTTCGCCTTTGCGCCGGGGATAAGCTTCTGTTGCTAGCTTTACGCGCTTCCGCTGAAGAATTTTCGAAGTGGCTTGCCGGAGCCCCACTCCACGCAAACAGAGATTGAATTTGTTCAGGTGCGGCTCTCAGGAGTAAGAGGCCTCACAGAGGATCAAACACCCATCTAGCTAGACCGTATTTCTCAAGTGTTCTACTGCGGCTGTTTTTTTCTCGTCGTGGAGGTTTTGCGCTTGCTTGCACCTCGGGCAGGACGTTCGCATGCCACCCTTTGTCGCTCTCCGCACGCGCACTTGGCCACGTTGGGAAGTCTCTGAGTCTCGTCGCGCAAAGAGTCAGAAAGAACAGGCTAGCGTCTTAACCAGACGGAAGCTTCCGCGACGCTCCACTGATACTTCCTTGCATGTTCGCGTATCATGAAGGGGAGGTTGACCACCTTAACACATTCGAAAGCTGGCTGGAGAGTATTTCGCAGACCGTCAAGCGTGTGAACAGGTGTATTGTTTCTGTAGAAGCCACCCAACCACTTTTCACGCGGTGTGAACTCATCCAACCATGTGTAAGGACTTGTGATTACAAGTTTTCCCCCCGGCTTAACAAGGCTGGGGAGATGCCGAAGACAACGCAGCGGATCAGATAACCGATCAATTAGGTTAGCCATTAGCACAGCGTCAAAAACTCCAATATCAGCAGGTGGCTGCATTGCATCGCCTTGGATGAAGCGCACTCGATCGGTAGGAACACCCTCGGGCAACCTAACGGTAATCTCCTCTTCTATATCTCCCTCGATTAACCGTTTGGTCTTTATGAAACCTTCAATCCTCAGTCGTTCTGCCGCCTGGATGAATGAAAGGGAGAAATCAATTCCCACAGCCTCCATTCCCAGACGGGCAAATTCAAAAGTGGAACGACCAACCGCGCAGCCAAGGTCGAGAGCACAACCTCCGGATGGAGAAAGACCTAGAGTTTCGGTAATACACCGAACAGGAAAATTGAGCACTCCCGGCGGATGAATTACTCCTGTAAATGAAGAGAGTTGTTCTGCAGATGTCCCGTAGTGAAAAAGGAGATATTCTGCAACAATCTTGTCTGTTTCGTAGTAGGCCAAGGAATAAGGTGGCTTGATCTATTTGTCTTGGTGACTAGTTCTCTACAAGTGTGGCAAGATAGGGGCCAACTTTAAAGTTTCGAAGTAAAATATGAGTGACATCATCTCGACGCAGGCGCACTTCGGGAACCATAAACTCCGGGGTTTTATGGGGTGCAAAAAGGATATCATCATGGGTTGCATTTTTGGAAGAGGCAAATTTTTCAGGCGTCAAATGCCCACCGAGATGATCGCTACGTCCGGTGGCAACGTGAAATGTGCCGAGTATCTTCTCGTCCTGGATGTCCTTTCCTGAGACAGGGAGCGTTTGGGTCCCAAAACCCAATTCGCCAATCTCACCAATTAAAGGATCTTTTTCAAGTCGCTCGCGGTGTTCGCGCACTGTTCCTTCGCTTCCGCGGAGGTATTCGATTTCAGTAATTCGTCCCTCACTAACATGCATTAGAGCGATAGTACCATCATCATAGCGGTGAGGGAATGCTCCGCGCCCGCCGGTAGGAACATAGTAAATTTCACCCGCAGGAAGGTTCGCAATATCAGGACCGTTTAGACATAAACCATGACTCTTTTGCGCTTCTTGCTGGGCGAGATCAAGATGAAGAGTGGACTTCCTGCCAAAAAATTCAAAGTCTATTTCAACCCAGTCGGCTTTGGTCATTCCAAGGCGCATTTTTTCGGCTTTTCGGCTGACTTCATTGTAATCCACCGAGAGTCCTGTTTCGATGATAATCTGGTTAAGACCGTGAAGTGTCGCTCCACGAAACCCAAATCGCTTCGCGTGCGCAGTTAAGGGAGCCGTGGCGGAGTAAGTAGAAATGCAGAGTATCAAGTCATAGTTAGGATAGACATCGCGTTCGAGAACATACGGACATCCGTTTAGGTCAAAAGCCGTAATCGGGAGGTCGAGGTTGCTGCCGCCTGTAACTTTATAGGCGAATATATCCCCACCGGTTAGTCCAAGCTTCTCGAGCAACCCATTTTGGAGAGGACGGTAAAAGAGATCGTGAGCATAGCGTTGAATACTCAGTTTGGGATTTTTAAGAAAAGCAAAATTCCGCATTTCTGTCTCTGGTTCTTCAAGATCAATAAAGACAGCAACACGTTCGCCGCGTTTGGGCGCAAAAACTGTCGTTATTAACCTTTCGAGACTGAACGTCGGGAATACTTCGGATGCTGAGGTGGGAGTGTTGTTCATAATTTTCTGGGTCTTCAGAAATCAAACGCGGCGAAAAGGTATTTAAAATCCGTCATGGCTGATTTCCGCTCATGCAATTTATACGAGAACTGGCATTCGAACGATGCACCGCTTCTGGAAAAGCTTGTTTTTTGCGATAAACTAATCGGTGATAGCCAAAAAATTGGCCAAGAGCTTTTTTCCCTCCTGTGTAAGGATCGATTCAGGATGGAATTGCACCCCATGGATGGGATATTTGCGGTGACGCAAACCCATGATTTCTCCTTCTGGCGTTCGGGCTGTAATTTCCAGTTCGGGAGTAAGAGAGTTTTCTTCAACGATCAGGGAGTGGTAGCGTGTTGCCTCGAATGGGTTTGGCAATCCGGTAAACACACCCTTGCTATCGTGTATGATGAGTGAGGTTTTGCCATGCATAAGTCGATCGGCGCGAACAACCTTTCCGCCAAAAACCTCGGCCATGCACTGATGTCCCAGGCAAACCCCAAGGATCGGGGTGGTCGGCCCTATTTCTCGTAGAACCGCGAGGCAAACACCTGTTTCCAGGGGGGTGCCCGGCCCCGGTGAAATGCATATACCCTTTGGATGCATCGCGCGAATTTCGTCGAGTGTGATCTCGTCGTTGCGCCGGACAATTTGCTCGACACCAAGTTCCCCGAAGTATTGCACGAGGTTGTAGGTGAACGAGTCGTAGTTATCTATAACAAGCAACATATAACTTAGCGCTTCAGATGTTGGTCAGTCACCGGGCGAGGTGAAACGTCGGCGGCGGCAAGGGCAATAGCCCGCATCATTCCGCTGGCTTTGTTAATCGTCTCTTCATATTCCCCTTCCGGCGTTGAGTCGGCAACGACACCCGCGCCCGCCTGTACGTAGGCTGTGTTACCCTGCAGCAGCACCGATCGAAGAGTGATGCACGAGTCCAGGTTGCCGTCAAAACCAAAAAATGCAATCGCTCCGGCGTAAGGTCCTCTCTTCGATTTTTCAAGTTTGTTGATAATTTGCATTGCCCGCACTTTGGGTGCGCCGCTGACGGTGCCGGCCGGAAAGGTGGCCCGGAGAACGTCGAAGGCGTTCCTCCCGCCCGAAAGGGTCCCGACGACATCCGAAACAATATGCATCACATGGCTGTATTTTTCGATGCTCATGAAATCTCGAACTCGGACGGTGCCATACTCGGCAATGCGTCCCAAATCGTTGCGAGCGAGGTCGACCAGCATAAGATGTTCGGCGCGCTCTTTGGGGTCGCCTAGTAGTCCGGCTGCGTTTTCGGCGTCCTCTTCAGAAGTGGCACCACGCCGTCGGGTACCTGCAATGGGACGTATCTCCACTGCGCCGTCCTGGAGACGAACATGCACCTCAGGAGAGCTACCCACAAGGGCACGATTCTCGGGCAGGTGAAGACAAAACAAATACGGCGAAGGATTTATGAAACGCAGGGCGCGATAGAGGTCGAGCGGAGCCCCGGCAAAAGGTGCCTCGAATCTTTGGGAGAGCACCACCTGAAAAATATCTCCGGCGCGAATATGTTCTTTCGCCTTCAGAACCATTTTGATAAATTCTTCACGGCTAGTGTTGCTTTGCGGAGGAGGGGCAGGAGAGCGCTCCACATAGGCCGACAGAGGTGGCAAGGCAGCCGGAGCAGACAGAGAAGCGATCGTTGCAGCAATTCGTTCGGTGGCGCGGTCGTATGCGGCTTCGGGTGTTTCGGCGGGGCGGATCAGGGTGTTCGAGGCCAGACGAAGCCGTCGTGAACGATGGTCGAAAACGAGCACAACTTCGCAGGCCATGAAGATCATTTCGTCGGTGCCAAGATCGTCATTCGGCTGCAATCCCGTGGCAGGCTCAAAGTGCCGAATGCAATCGTAGCTGATGTAGCCAACAGCTCCGGCGGTTGCCGGATTGTGAGCTAGCTCGCCACGGGGACGGACCAGTCGATAGGCAGACAAGCAGGTTTTCAGCAGTTCAAGAGGATCACCGTCATATCGCATGATCCGCGATCCCAGATGATCTTTCACCACCACCTCATCCCCTCGGGCTTCGAACATAAAAAATGGCGATATTCCGAGAAATGAAAAGCGCCCAACCACATCGGTGATCTCGGCGGATTCCAACAAATAGCAAGGGGAGGTTCCAGAAAGCTTTGCAAACGCTGATACAGGAGTTTCAGCGTCGGCTATGATTTCCGTTGAGACAGGGATAAGGTTTCCCTGTGAGGCGAGTCGGACAAACTCGTCACGCGATGGCGTTAAATTAACCGAACTAAAGTGCAAGCGCTTGAAATGGTAAGGGTGAGATAAAGTTTTGCATAAAATCTTTACATGAACAGGATTCTGGCAAGCGAATTCCGCGTTTAGGCCCAGAAACAACCTTGGCCTGGCGACGCGTGGTGGTGTGCCGATCTGCTGCCGCGATTTCGGCCTCATCCGTCAGGCACTCCAATCTCGTCTCACGGATTTGTGTGCACCTGACTTTGAAGAATAATTTATCCCGCAGGAGCGCCCAACGCCTCTGTCACCTCGGTTCTTCGTCTCGCCAACGATGCCCTACCCAAAGCATTTTAGACCTTCGAATTTTACTCCAACTCAACGCACATTTCGATGTAAACTTTTTAGATAAGCCACATTCGTAACGTTCTCGTTCGTGCCCCAGGCCGGTTGGCAGGTCTTCACAGCGTTTCGAAAGGTGCATTATTTAAACAAAAAGGCGGCATGAGGTTTGATGCAGAAACGGCCTGTATTTTTCAGGGAACGCGGAACTTAATTCAGATGAAGGCTCCTGATTCTGGACGAATTCCGCAGTTGCACGGCAAAAAACTGGGGCAGCACTACACTACGGACGCTTGGGCGAAAAGCTGTGCGTCCCCGAGATCTCGGCAGGTATGGCAAGTTGTTCTTTACCCAGTCTGTCTGTGGAAAAACCACAAAAATCACCTCTTGACAGATTTATTTTGCGCCTAACGAAACGACCACGATGGATTTTTGCCTCCGCTGTGATTACCTTTTAAAGTAACTGCTCAGGTAGTCCCACCAAGGGACCATCAGTAACCGAAGAATAGATTACCCCCCCGAACGCAACAGAAAAAAGTTCGTTTTTTAATGGATTCAAGAGGGGTGCCTGCCGTATCTTGCTCGCCATGACAAGCGTCTTGGTGGTGCAAGGCCGCCAGTTGAGCGGCGTGGACATCGCTTCGATCCGGGGGCTGCTGGACGAACATCCCGAGTGGTGTCGCTCGCGCCTGAGCCGTGAACTGTGCGCGCGCTGGAACTGGCGCAATGCGCTGGGCCAGCCCAAGGATATGGCCGCACGGTCGCTGTTGCTGAAGCTCGAGCGCGCCGAGCATATCCGCCTGCCGCCGCGGCGCCGCTCTTCGCCCAACGGTCAACGCAACCGG